>JBOGHY010000193.1:0-14336 GCA_050742375.1 Acidimicrobiales bacterium
GAGGCAACGTCGGGGGCCTGCCCGGCTCACCGGTCATGGCGGCGAAACCGGATATCGCCTCGATGAGAGTGCCAAAAGCCGGCCGTGAAGCATAGGGACCCTCCTGGCCGAACCCGGTGACCCGTATCACCACGAGCGCCGGGTTCACCTCGTGCAGGCGGTCCTCTCCGAGACCCCAGCGCTCGAGGGTTCCCGGCCTGAAGCTCTCGACGAGAACGTCGGCTCGGCTCGCCAGCCTGAGCAGTAGCTCGGCCCCATCGGGCTTCGAGAGGTCGAGAGCGACGCAGCGCTTGTTCCGACCGACGATCTTCCACCAAAGCCCGACGCCGCTCTTCGACCGGCCGTGTCCCCGCAGCGGGTCTCCGAGGTTCGGGTGCTCGATCTTTATCACCTCTGCGCCGAAGTCGCCGAGGAGCTGGCACGCAAAGGGGCCGGCAACGACGTTCGAACAGTCGAGGACCCGCAGACCCGCGAGGGGCCCAGAGGGGCGATTCGGACCGACCGCAGCGTCCGGTTCGGAAGCGCCACCTCGGGCAACTCTCGCGGGCATAGATTTCCGCTCAGCGAAACGCTGTTCCACTGCTGGTAACCTAATAACCATCTGTGACCCGGTCAAGGGAGGCTCACCGGTGGCGCTCAGAACCAAGCACCCGGCGCAGGCGAGCCACCTTCCGAAGCAACGCGATCGGATGCGGCAAGAGAGCCCTTGGTGAGCTGCCGGAGCTACCTCTACGTGCCGGGCGATCAAAAGCGCAAGCTCGCCCGCGCACCCGAAGCCGCAGCTGACGCGCTCATCCTCGACCTGGAGGATGCCGTCGCGAAGAGCGCCAAGGCTGACGCCCGGCGGAACGTCGCCGACTTTCTCGGCGGCCCCCGGGCCGCCGGCGGCCCGGACATATGGGTCCGGGTCAACTCCTTCGCGACGGCTTCAGACGCAGTCATGGCCGACCTCGACGCCGTGCTCGCGCCCGGACTTGATGGGATCTGCCTCCCCAAGGCGTCGTCGCCCGAAGACCTTCTTCGCCTAGACGCGCTTCTTTCTTCGGGGGAGGAACGGCTAGGTCTAAAAGACGGCTCGCTCGCCGTGGCGGCGCTCGTGGAGTCGGCCGAGGGTCTCTTGTCGTCCCCCCAGATCGCCTCGGCTCGGCGAGTGTGCAGGCTCCAGCTCGGTGAGGTCGATCTCCACAACGATCTCGGCGTGGTCGACCCCCCCGAAGCCGCCCTCATTTCGCTCCGGCTCCAGGTGGTGACGGCTTCGGCAGCAGCGGGCATACAGGCGCCGGTCGCAGGCATCTCGAGGGAGACGAGGGAGCTCGAGGGGCTACGAGTAGAGACCGAGGCGCTACGGCGGCTCGGCTTCGGCGCCCGGTCCGCCATCCATCCCGCGCAGGTCAGCGTGATAAACGAGGTCTTCACGCCATCGACCTTTGAGGAGGAAGAGGCAGCCCGGCTGGTTGCCGCATTCGATGAGGCGGTCTCAGGTGGCGTCGGGGTAATCGTCGACGACCGCGGCAAGATGATCGACGAGGCGGTCGTGCGCCGGGCGCGGCGAACGCTGGCGCAGGCCGAACAGGCGCGGGCCCGAGCCTCACAGTGACCGCGGCGGACAGCCCCGTCGGTGGCGCAAGAGCGACCCTGAACGGGGTCGAAAGGGCCCTCGAAGTGTTGTGCCTCTTCGCACAGGCGGGGCAGCCGACGCTCGGTGTGACCGAGATCGCCGAGACGCTCGGGCTGTCCAAGGCAGTCGTGCACCGCACCCTGTCCGCCTGTCGCTCGAAGGGTTTCGTCGACCTCGATCCGGCCAGCCATCGCTACCGGCTCGGCCTGTCGAGCCTGCAGATAGGCGTGGCGTACCTGGACGCGCTCGACCTGCGAGCGATCGCCAGGGAGATCCTGAGCGACCTCGTCGCAGCGACGAGGGAGACCGCCACCCTGTCCATCAGATCGGGGTGGAGTCGCGTCTATGTGGATCAGGCCGTCCCCGAGAGGGACGTGAGGATGACCGTCCAGATAGGTCGACCCTTCCCAATGCACGCCGGCGCATCGTCAAAGGCGATGCTCGCCTTCCTCGAAGACGCCGATCGCGACGAATACCTCGACAGCCACGACCTCGCTCCGCTCACGTCGCGCACCATCAGCGACGCTCCGGCGCTTCGATCCGAGCTCACCTCGATACGACGCCGTGGCTACGCCGTCTCTCTTGGAGAGCGCGACGCGGGAGCAGGCTCGGTCGCCGCTCCCGTGTTCGACGTGGAGGGGCGCCTGGCCGCAGTCATCTCGGTCTGCGGACCCGTCGAGAGGTTCTCCTCGGAGATCGAGGCTGCATCGGCCGAGCTGCTGGCTGCCTGCTCGAGCGTGAGCCGCCGCCTCGGCTACCGGCTGCCGGGCTCGGAGAGAGTCTCGAGGTAGCCGAGAGCTCCCTCGAGGGTTACCACGTCGCCGTATTTCGCGTTGATGTCGAAGAGATTGGCGTCATGTGGAGCGCAGTCCCGGTCGGCCACCGCCTCTTTCACCACCATCGGCCGAAAGCCGTGCTGCAGGCAGTCCACTGCCGTGGCTCGTATGCACCCGCTGGTCGAGAAGCCGCAGATGAGAACGGTGTCGATCCGCCGCACCGCCAGCCAGCTCGAGAGAGTGGTCCCGAAAAACGCACTCGCGTACTTCTTTTCGATGACCGGCTCGCCTGCTGCGGGCTTGATCTGCTCGGCCATCTCTCCGAGCGCGCTCCCTTGGCAGAACACGCTGAGCGACGGCACCTTGGCAAAAAAGTGAGGGGCCTCACGCCCTTCGGGGGAGTCGAAGACGACAGCGGTGAACACCGCAGGCACGCCGTGACGGCGGGCCTGCGAAAGCAGGCGCCCCATTGCCGTGAGAGCAGCCTCGGCGCTCGGCAGGTAAAGAGGCGAGGACGGCTCCGAGTACGCCCGCACGGCGTCGACGAAGAGCGCGACCGGTGCCTTCCCGTAGCCGAGCTGGCGCGAGAAGCCCGCCTTGTCGTAGTCCGTGTCGAGTGCGCTCACTGGTCCACCGTCGAGCCTGTCGGAGCCGCCAGGGCGGCGGACGAGTCGTGGCTGGAACCCTCAGCCTCTTGAGCCTGGCGAAAGACCGGTGGGTGCGGGGCGGGCAGGCCGGTTTCCTCCAGGCAACGCTCACGCAGCGTCTCCACGTCGGGCCCGAAGTCGAACAGCAGCCGCTCTCCTCGCGACGCCCGCAGCTCGCTTCGGAGGTCCTCGGTCGCTCCCAGGTCGACCGAGCCGTCTGTCGCCAGCTTGACGCCATAGCGACTCGCGCCTGTCCGGCTCACGAGACCTCGCCGCACCTCAAGCGCGACCAGCTCAGGATCGCGATCGTAGGGATCCCCCCATCCGCCTCCTCCCCAGGTCACGTAGTGAAGTAGGTCGCCCCTCTCCACCTTCACGTGGTCGCACTTGCTCGCAAGCACCTCCCGGCCACCGCCGGCTCGCTCGAGCCACTTGCGGCTACGAGCTCCGGGTGTGCCTCCGTTCACGCCCCATGGGTAGGTGAACCACCGATCGTCGTGAATCGAGATCTCGCCCGGCTCGAGAAAGCGGTAGGCGACATCGACCCCGTTGCCTCCCCGGAAGAAGCCCGCTCCGCCCGAGTCCGCGACCGTCTCGTAACGCTCGATCAAAAGCGGGAAGTAAGCCTCGAGGAACTCGTTCGGCACGTTCGTGAAGCTCGGCCACAGCGAGTAGCCGTCGGGCCCGTCGCCAAAGGGGCGGGCGGGGATGCCGCCGAAACCGATCTGGTAGAGCTGGAACCACTCGCCCTTCCTGTCGCCCTCGGTGTAGTGGCCCGAGAACATGAGATGCGGCGACGACGAGAAACCCGCAGCACAAAGGAAGTCCGGCTGTCGCTGGCCGAGCAGTCCCGCGAGGATGTCGAAGATGCGTCCCAGTCCATGCGTCCTGCAGGAGAGCGCCGCCGGATATCGCGGCTTCAGAAGCGAGCCTTCGGGAATACGGACGTCGACGAGGGGGTAAAAGCCGTCGTTCCAGAGGATCTGAGAGTCGAAGACCGAGATCATATAAGTCCCGAAGAACATCTTATAAAGGCTCTCGTTCAAGTAATAGTTGATTGACCCGATCGACTGAGGATCTGTACCCGCGAAATCGAGGATGAGCCGACCCTCCTCTCGCCACATCGAGCAATGGATCTTGTAGGGTCCGTATCCCATGCCGTCGTCGCAGATGTAATCGGTGAACTCAAGGGTCTCGGCGGCGGGGATCGTAGTCTCGATCAGCTGCTTGATGGCCTGGTAGTTGCGCGCCAACAGGGCATCTAGAGTCGAGATGTAGGTTGCAGTCGAGAACCTGCGGCAGAGCTCTTCGATACGGCGCCCCGCGTTGCGACAGGCCGCCACGAGAGCATTGAGGTCAGAGCGGTTCCAGTCCTTCATCCTGACATTGTTGAGGATGAACTCGAGCACCTCGGCGTTGAGCTCGCCCCTTGAGTAGAGCTTGATCGGAGGGACGAGAATGCCCTCTTCAAAGATCTGCGTGGCGTCGGTCGGGAGCGAGCCCGGCACTTTGCCGCCAACATCGGTCATATGACCGAACTGCGCCGCCCAGCCGACGACGCGCCCGGAGAAGTAGATCGGCATAACGATGAGCCAGTCATTGGCATGGCTTATTGCCCCTCCACAGGCATACGGGTCCGACGTGAAGAGGATGTCGCCCTCACCCACCTCGCCGCTGTAGCCATCCAAGAATGCCGGTATCGAGAGGCCGAACTGTCCGACAACCATCAGGCCCTCAGGATTGGCAATGAGCGGGAATTCGTCGTGCTGCTCGCGAATGCCGGGCGACATGGCCGTACGGAACAAGATGGCATCCATCTCCTGGCGTGCATTGCGCAGAGCGTTCTCGATGACGTCGACTGTGACGGGATCGACCTCGACCTTCTCGAGGGGTGTCGTGTCGGTCTCGATGATCGTTGCCATGGTTTCTCCTTCGATCAGGCGGGCCGGATGATGAGGTTGCCGACGGGATCGACAGAGGCGTTGTGGGCGGGAAGGACGAGGGTCGTCGCGTCCATCTCGGTCACTACCGCCGGGCCGGGGACTACGTTGCCCGCCTGCAGCAACGCGCGGTCGTACAGACCGGCCTCGGCCTCGGCCCCGTCGACGAAGACCTGCGCCGTGCCGTATCTGGCGGGGGAGGCATCCGCACCTCCTGGCGCGAGGGTTGACGCCTCTACTCGCGGCGGGTCGGCGGTCACCACCGCTCTCAAGTTCACGATCTCGTGCTCGGCGTCGAGGGAGAACAGGAAAAGGCGCATGTGCTCGGCATCGAAGCGAGCCCCGGCAGTCTCGAGCAGCTTTTGGCCGTCAAGCAGCGCCGCCTCGACGTCAACGGGCACCTCGAATCCCTGTCCGTGATAGCGCACGTCTACCTGGAAGGTCACGTTCTGCTCGCCCCGGGCCACGCCGACGGCGTCAAGGCGCGCTCTTGCCTCCGAGTCGAGCTCCAAAAGAGCGTCCGACACCTCAGCGTCGCTCGTCTCAGAGAATCGTCGGATGAATGTGCGCGAGGCCTCGTTGCGAAGGCTCGTCGTCGCGTCGCCGTAGGCGCACAGCACCCCGGGCGACGGCGGGATGATCACCGGCCACGACCCCATCAGCTTTGCGAGCGCGTTGGCATGAAGCGGGCCGGCTCCACCGAAGGCGACGAGAGCGAAGTCTCTCGGGTCGTAGCCCTGCTGCACAGAGACGAGGCGCAAAGCTCCGAACATGTTCTCGTTCACGATGTCAACTATGCCTGCCGCTGCGGTCCTCGCATCTGGAAGATCCATCGCATCGGCAATCTTCTGCACGGCGGACGCGGCCTTCTCAACTTCTAGGACCATCTCTCCGCCGATAAGTCGCGGCGGCAGGTAGCCGAGCACCACGTTCGCGTCGGTCACCGTCGGTTCCTCGCCGCCTTTGGCATACGAAGCCGGCCCCGGCTCGGCACCCGCGGATTGCGGACCGACGCGAAGCGCCCTCGTGAGCTCGGGCACGTGGGCGATCGACCCCCCACCGGCCCCCACGGTCCTCACGTCGATCGACGAGGCACGGATGCTCAGATCTCCGACAAGGGTGTCGCGGCCGATCCTTGGCACACCCTTCTCGACAAGGGCGACGTCGGTCGACGTGCCGCCCATGTCCAAGGTGAGGAGGTTCTCGTATCCCACTTGGCGGGCGGCCCAAACTGCGCCGGTGACGCCGCCGGCGGGCCCCGACATGAGAAGGGTCACAGGCACCGCTTCCGCCGAGGCGATCCCTTGCAGACCGCCGTCGGACCGAAGCACGTGCACCGTTGCCGAGATTGCCGAGCCGCGGAGCTGGCCCTCGAGGTTCTCCAGGTAGCGTCCGACGATCGGGCGGACGTAGCTGTTGAGCACCGTAGTGATGGTGCGCTCGTACTCCCTAAGCTCGGGGAGGACCTCGGAGCTGAGCGAGACGGGTACCCCCGGAAGGACTTTGCTCGCAATCTCGGCGATCCGGCGCTCGTGGGTGGAGTTGGCGAACGAGTTGATGAGCGAGACGGTGAGCGCCTCGATTCCTGCGCCTCGGAGCTCGGCGAGCTTTGCCCCGAGGTCGTCCTCGTCCAGATCCTTTAGGACGCTTCCGTGGGTGTCGATCCTCTCGAGCGCCTCCACTGTGTGCTCGAGGCGAGCGAGCGGCACGGGCTTCGGCCAGACGATCCATCCGCCGAGGCCACCTGGAACGTAGGAACGAGCTATCTGCAAGACCTGGCGGTAACCCTCGGTCGTCACCAGCCCGACGAGGGCGCCCTTTCCCTCGAGCACGGCGTTCGTCGCGACGGTCGTGCCGTGGAGCAGTTGGGTGATGGCCGAGGGCTCGATGCCTGCAAGCTCGCAGATCCGCTCGATACCGCGCAGTACGCCGAGGGACTGGTCTGTGCCCGTCGTAGGCGTCTTTGCCCTAAACGTCCTGCCGCTCTCCTCGTCAATGAGCAACAGGTCGGTGAAGGTGCCCCCGACGTCGACGCCTAGCCGATAACCCATCTCTTCCTCCATACCGGGCTAGATGACGCCCTCTAGATGACGCCCTCTAGGCGCAAGCCTTCCAGCTCCTCTGACCCGAGTCCCAACAGGCCGCCGTAGATCTCTTCGTTGTGCTCGCCGAGCGCCGGCCCCGGCCACCGGATCCTGCCCGGTGTCTCGGAGAGCCGCGGGACCACGTTCTGCATGGGCAGATCGCCGAAGGCGTCCGACGCGACTCTCACGATCGCCTGACGGGCGGCGAAGTGAGGATCGCCGAACATGTCTCGGGCGCGGTAGATCATTCCCGCCGGGACACCGGCTTCGTGCAGCGCCTCTAGCAGCTCCTCCGACCGACGCGTGATGGTCCATGCGGCGACCTTTCCGTCGAGCTCCTCTTGATGCTCGCCGCGCGCTCCATGGGTCGAGTAGCGCTCGTCCCCGGCGAGCTCGGGCCTCCCCATGGCTTCGCAGAGCCGCGAGAACACGGTGTCGCGATTAGCTGCGATGAGGACATCGAGCCCGTCTGAGGTGGGGTAGACGTTGCTCGGCGCCACGTTCGGCAGTATCGCCCCGGTCCGTTGGCGCTCGTAGCCGGCAAGCTCCCACTCCGGAAGGAGAGACTCCATCAGTGCCAGCACCGCCTCGTAGATCGCCGAATCGACGACCTGCCCTCGGCCGGTCGTCTGTCTCGCGTGAAGAGCGACGAGCGTGCCGAGAGCGGCGAAGGTGCCTGCGAGAGAATCTCCCAAGGAGACTCCCACGCGGCTCGGGGGGCGGTCGGCATCCCCGGTCACGTATCGGATGCCTCCCATCGCCTCACCGATCGAGCCGAAGCCGGCTCGCTTGGCGTACGGACCGGTCTGGCCGTAGCCGGTAACGCGGGTGAGGATGAGGCGCGGGTTCAAGGACGCGAGCGCCTCGTAGCCGAGCCCCCAGGACTCGAGGGTGCCCGGACGGAAGTTCTCGAGCAGGACGTCGGACCGCTCCGCAAGAGCGCGTGCGAGCTCCTGGCCTGCGTCGGTGCGAAGGTTGCAGGTGACAGACTTTTTGTTGCGGGCGATGACGGGCCACCAGAGAGATAGACCATGTGGTTTCTCCCGGCCCCATTCCCGCATCGGGTCCCCACCAATGGGGTCCTCCAGCTTGATGACCTCAGCACCGAAGTCCCCGAGCAGCTCTCCGCAGAACGGCCCGGCGAGGAGTTGGCCGGCTTCGATCACCCGGATCCCCTCAAGCGGGCAGCTGCTATCGCTCGACCCGGCCGTAGAGACGCTCGGAGTCGTGCTCCGAGCTGCGTTCCCAACCGGTCCGGGGGCGGCCGTCACGCTCGGCCCCACGCCGCGGCGCCGGCCCGGGCCCGGGCTTCGCCCGAGCGCGCCGGGTGCAAGGAGCTCCGGGCGGCACTCACATGGGTGCGCATCACGGCCTCGGCCCAGTCGGGGTTGCGGGCGCGGATCGCGTCGATGAGCTCTCTGTGGTGCCGAAAGCTGCGAGCGAGCTCGTCAGGCGAGTAGCGGTTGAACGTGTGCCGGACGAGCGGCATCACCATCAGGCTGGCGAGAAGCGGCACGAGGCGGCGATTGGCTGCGGCCTCGTGGAGAGCGCGGTGGTAGTCGAGGTTCAACTTGGAGATCTCATCGAGGCGACGCTTTGTGAGGTGGCTGGTGCACTGCTCCATGGTGTTGCAGAGCGCCTCCAGGGCGGCGACGTCCTCGGCGCTGGCGCGCACCGCCGCCTGTCGTGCGGCGTAGCCTTCGAGCAGCACCCGCAGCTCGAAGATGTCGTCGACCTCGGTCGAGTCGAGGTCGACGACAATCGCGCCGCGGTTCGCCACAACCTCGACCAGACCCTCGGCGTGCAGTCTCCGGAGCGCCTCTCTGACCGGGGTGCGGCTGATCCCGATGGACGAGGCGAGCTCTTCCTCTCGGAGCCGCCCTCCCACGGGATGGACGCCTGAGAGGATGTCCGACAGCACGGCTTCGTAGGCTCGCTCGACAGCGTTCGGCATCGTTCGCTTTCCCGTGATTGTATTCAATCTATCTCGGGCAGGAGCCATCGACAAGCTATCTACCGGGCAATCTCAGATCCTCTCCAGGCAGCCAGCCTGTATGATTGTGTACGACAGTGACTGAACCCAGCGGGGTGACCATGACCGACGGACAGCGCGCGCAGGCTTCGGGCGACCAGTCGATTGCGTCCCCCGATGTCGAGCTAGTAGAGGTCGGGCCGCGTGACGGCCTGCAGAACGAGGCCACCGTCGTGCCCACGGCCATAAAGCTCGAGTACATACGGCGCGCGACCCGAGCCGGCATCCGTCGGGTCGAGGTGACCTCGTTCGTCCATCCCGATCGGGTGCCGCAGATGGCCGATGCCGAAGAGCTCGCCCTGGCTCTTGTCCCCGAGGCCGGAGTGGTGCACTCTGCCCTCGTGCTCAACAGGCGGGGCTTTGAGCGCGCCAACCGCTGCGGCATCCGCGAAGTCAATGCCGTGGTGGTGGCCTCGGATACCTTCTGCCAGCGCAACCAGGGTCAGACCACGAGCGAGGCCATCGCCTTCGTAGATGACCTCTCGAGGCGGGCGGCGTCGGAGGCCGTGAGAGTGAGCGTTACGATCTCGGCCGCCTTCGGCTGTCCCTTCGAGGGCGAGGTGCCGGTCGCGCGAGTGGCTGCCACCGCCGAAAGGCTGGCCGGAAGCGGTCCCGCCGAGATCGTGATCGCTGACACGATTGGTGTCGGTGTGCCGACGCAGGTGATCGACGTCATCGGGGCCGTGGCGGCCGCGGCTCCGGGAATACCGCTCAGATGTCACTTTCACAACACCCGAAATACCGGCTATGCCAACGCCGTGGCGGCGCTCTCTGCCGGGGTGCACAGCTTCGACGGGAGCACCGGAGGCATCGGTGGCTGCCCCTTCGCGCCGAGGGCCACCGGCAACGTCGCCACCGAGGACCTCACATACCTGTTCGAGAGGATGGGCCACGCTACAGGCGTCATCTTGGAGCAGGTATGCGCAACCGGAAGCTGGATCGCCGAGCAGCTCGGCATCACACCTCCCGCGCTGCTCGGCCGGGCCGGAGGCTTTCCTACCGCCAAGATTTGAGGCCTCAGAGAGGGGCAGTTGGTACGGAGCCCTCATGAGGTGGCTCGCCCGCGCCGGGAGACGACCCTGAGCTGTAGCACTGCTCCACGAGACGGTCCTCGTCGAGCGAGTCGCCCCCCAGTTCGGCCGCAACGCGTCCGTGGCGAAAGACGAGCACCCGGTCGCAGACGTGCGCGAGATCCTCGAACTCGGAGCTAGCCATGACGATCGACGTGCCGGCGTCGGCGGCCTGGCGCATCTGCCGAAATATCTCGGTCCGCGCCCCGATATCGACACCCTGAGACGGCTCATCGAGCAAAAGCACCTTCGGACGCAACTGCAGCCACTTGGCGAGCAGCGCCTTTTGCTGGTTGCCGCCGCTCAGCGTCTCGAGCGACTGCCCGGGGAGCGGGGGCTGCACGTCGAAGTCGCGGAGAAGCCTTTTGACGTGCTCGGTCTCGCGCCTGGCAGAAAGGAGCCCCTTTGAGACGAAGTTCCCGAGCACGGGAAGGCTCACGTTGTCGCGGACCGAAAGGCGGCCGACGCCCGACGCCCCGAGGCGGTCGCCGGGCACGAGCGCCAGGCCGGTCGCGCTCGCGCGCTCGGGCCTCAGTGCCGCGGCCGGAAACCTGCGCCCCGCAACTGTGATGTCTCCGGCACGAGCCTGCTGAGCGCCGAACAGAAGGTAAGGGACTTCGTTCTGACCCATCCCGACGAGGCCGGCGAGCCCGACGATCTCCCCGGCATGGACCTCGAGCGAGAGCTCGCGCACCGCGACACCTGACAGTCCGCGCACACTGAGCACCACCTCGCCACGCTGGTGCGTCGCCTCGGGGTAGAGCTGGGCCAGCGTGCGCCCGAGGATCAGCCCGATCAGCTCTGGCTCGCTCGTCGCCGCAGTCTCGACCGTCGCGACCACCGCCCCATCGCGAAGCACCGTGACCCGGTCTGTGATCGCACTGACCTCCTCGAGGCGGTGGCTCACGAAGACGACGGCCGTGCCGGAGTGGGCGACGCGACGGACGGCCTCGAAGAGCCGCTGAACCTCGTCTGCGGGCAGGTAGGACGTAGGTTCGTCGAGCACGATGACCCCGCCTTTGTGACCGGAGGCGTCGGACAGGCAGCGGACTATGGCAAGGAGCGCCTTCTCGACGGGAGCGAGTGTGGCCACCATGCGCTCCTCGTCCAGGGACAAGCCGAAGTCGGCGAGGGCCTTACGCACTCGGGAGCGCTCGTCGCTCCAGCGGATGTGACGCGCAAAGCCAGGCCGGTAGCGGTTCACCCGCAGGTTCTCCAAGATGCTCAGAGCCGGGATGAGGCCGAGGTCCTGATGGACGAAGCTGAGACCCAGGCGCTGGGTGGTGCCCGGCGGTGCGGGGAGCATGACGCTCCCCGCACCGGTTCGGAGCTCGGTGGGTGAGTCTGGGGCGTGAAAGCCGGCCAGCAGCTTGATGAGAGTGGACTTGCCCGAACCGTTCCTCCCGACCAGGCCGTGGACCTCACCTTCTGCCACGTCCAGCGAGACGTCCCTGAGCGCAGCCACGCCGCCAAAGGACTTCGAAAGCCCCTCGACGGCCAGAGCTAGGGCGCTCAACTGGCCATCGGGGGCCCGCTCCCGGCGAGCCGGAATGCGGAGAACCGGCCCTCGGGGAGGCTCGTCCCCGAGGGCCGGACTGACTTTGATGCGCCGCTGAGCGGCGCCTGGTCTCCGCAGAGCAGAGCCGTTAGTGGCAAGGCCTCTCCCACAACGCGTCGTACCTGCAGGTGAAGCTGACCGGCCCGTACCAAGTCGACTCGTTCTTCTTCACGTTGATCGAGTGCAGGTTGTTGTGGGTGAAGAGGCGAAGGGGCACCTTCTCGTTCACCACGACCTTTGTGCCGGTGAGCACCCGAAGTGTCTCGTCCGCGAGGGCATAGCCGTACCAGTCGTTCGGACCCCCTACGTCGGCGGCCAACGGTGACGACTTCGCGAGCTCGTTCTCTATCACGACCGGGGTGGCGTTGAACGAGCCCACTTGCACCTTGTAGCGGAGGTGGAGCTGCTCGATTGCAGGGACCATGTAGATCGTCATGCCGTCGTAGAGGGGCAGCATGTACCTGATCTTCGAATTGGCCGTGAGAAGCGAGCGCGTCGTTGTGGCAAGCGTCGTCGGCCAGTCGGGGATCAGCGAGTTGGCCACCGGGAGCGGCTTCGAGCGTGGGCAGTAGCTCTTGAGCGCCGCCTTGATGCCTGCGACCTCGGCGAGCGACGGCTGGCGGCTTGAGGTGCTGGTGACGATCTGTGGGTACCCGTGGCAGTCCGAGGAAGCTGCGAACCACGCCCCGAGGATCCTTCCGACCTGGGGGTAATTGAAGGTCACTTCCGCAACCGCGCCGGTCCCGTGCGGGCGACCCGGCGTCCCGGTCTGGGCGGTGATCACCTTGATCCCGTCCCGGATCGCCTCCTGGAAGTAGCTGTGGGCGAACCTCGTGTCGAGGGCCATCGCCACGATGACGTTCGGACGTGCGGCTATGTCCTCGGTGAGACAGGACGTGATCCCCTCGGGAGTGCCCTGGGCATCGCAGACGTTGGCGTGCACGCCGAACCTCTGCAGCTCCCTCTGGGCGACTGCCGCCCACTCGTGAAGAGCTGGGATCTCCTCGGTCAGGTTGATGAGGTCAGCGGTCTTTCCCTTCGCCCTCGATGCCTTGAACTTCTGGGTTGGTCCCTGCCAGGTAGGCGTCTTCTCCCACTGCGCGACCACCTGTCTGGCGAGGCTCACGCCGCTGGCCGCTGCGGCTGGACTCGAGTCCGACGAGCGCGGAGCGGCTGAGCCCGATGCGCTTGCCGACGAATAGCCGGCAAGCGTCAGACCTATGACGGCCACCCCTGTAAGGAGCTTGAGCCCGGAGGAGCGCCGGCCGGTGGCCGGGCGTCTCCAGAACCCGACGCCCATTCGTGGCGGCCGGCCCGTGCGGGGATCGGTTGGGGCATCTTTACTGGTCATTCTCTTCCTCTCTTGTCGCTCAACATCTCGAGCTTGGCACTGCTGCGGTCTCGCTGACACCGTAGGCTCATGTGCCGGCCACGGTTCTGCGGCGAGCGGCCGCGTATCGTGCGACCGCTACGGCGACCACGAGCGAGGCTCCGTACCAGACGTCTTGGACCCAGCCTGTGTAGCCGAGGAGCTGCAGTCCCGTGATCCCGGTCACGAGGAAGTAGACGGCCACGAAGGTCCCCCAGGCGTTGAAGCGGCCGGGTCGGACGGCGGTAGCGCCCAAAAAGGCGCTCGCAAAGGCGGGTAGGAGGAACGTGGGACCACCGCTCGGGTCGGCCGCGCCGACGACACCTGCCTCGAGGATCCCGGCGAGGGTGGCGATGAGCGTGCAGGCGACGAGGGCGCCAAAGCGGATGCGTTGAACGCGCAGCCCCGAGAGGCGGGCCACTTCCCTGCCCTCGCCGACGAAGACGAGGTGGCGACCGAGTGGTGTGTAGTTGAAGACGTACCACAGGACCAGGCAGAGGGCGACGCCGTAAAAGAACGCCAGAGGCAGATCCAAGAACTCCTTGCTCGTTCCAGTGATGAGCGCGCTCGGCACCCCCCCGATGGTCTCAGAGTTGCTGATGCCGAAGGCGAGGCCGGTCAGCAGGGTCCCGCTCCCGAGCGTGACGACGAAGGAGGAGATGCCGCCACGTACCACGAGGACCGCGTTGAAGACGCCGATGGCAAGCCCCAGCACGAACGTGAAGACGATCGCCGCCCAAAGCGGCCAGTGGTCCTGGGCCGAGAGCAGGGAGACGACGACGGTGGCAAAGCCCATCGCCGCCCCTACGGAGAGGTCGTACTCCGCGACCGCGAGGGCAACTATGAGGCCGAGGGAGAGAACGAGCAGCACGGCCTGTGTGCCGAATATGGTCGAGAAGTTCGGCACAGTGGGAAAGCTCTGCGGGGCGAGCAGCGAGAAGATGAGAACGACCACCCCCCACAGTCCGACGAGACCGAAGCGCTCGACCTGGGCGAGCACGGCGCCGGAGCGCGAACGTGCCCGCGCGGACGGTATTGCGCCGCCAGGCGACGGCGGTCCCGACGGCGTCGCGACTGCGACGCCGTCGGTCGTCGATTCGCCGACCTCGCTCTCGACCTCAGTCACCGGCTGTCACGCCGAAGCAAAGTCGAGCGACCAGCGTCTCACGGAGGATTGTGTACAGGACGACCGCGTTGTTGTCAACACATCCCGCCCGAGGCTGCTGACATCCAGGATGCAGC
>JBOGHY010000194.1:0-4336 GCA_050742375.1 Acidimicrobiales bacterium
AACCAGCTCCGAGGACGACGACATGGCTGGTCACCGCCGGCACGCTAACAGAGCGCTGTCCGAGCTCTTGGTCCCGCGCACGCGGTCGAGTTGGCGCTGGCGACTCAAATACTTCTCGCTCCTCATGTCATTGCCAGGCAACACAGCGCTCTACACGGACATTTCGGACGAGTCGACGAACGCGGTTACGCGGACCTTTCAGACGAGTCAACGCGGGCCCGGGAGCAGGGCCTGTCCGGTCTGGTAACATCTCTCGTCCGGCTCCGGCTGGACAGAGGACGATGTCCGGGAGCGCCCCGTGAGCTGATGCCCTCGAAGGGCACGGCGGAGGGGGACCTTTCGGCGATAAATAAGCACGCTCCGTCCGGGTAGTCGGACGGAGCGTCCGTGTGAACGGGGCTCTGCGGCCCGGTGCGCGCGCTCAGGACCGGTTCCCATCCGGCTCTTCGTGTGTGTGTGCCGGAACGCGGGTGCCGCCAGCAGGACCGGAAGCGGCACTGGCAACGACACTTAGGACGGCACAGCTGATGGCCACGAAGGCGATCGTCGGCGAGAAGGTGGGCATGACCCAGATCTGGGACGAAGCCCAACGCGTCGTGCCCGTGACCGTGGTGAAGGTGGCGCCGGTGAGGGTCGTCGCGGTACGGACGTCCGAGAGGACGGGCTACTCCGCCCTGCAGGTCACCTATGGCATCCGCCGTGCCGGGCTGCTCAACAAGCCCGAGACTGGGCACTTCGCCAAGGCAGGCGTGGACCCGGGGCGACGTCTCGTCGAGCTGCGCCTCGACGACACGAGCTCCTACGCAGTCGGTCAGGAGATCGACGCCTCCATCCTGGAAGTGGGCGAGAAGGTGGACGTGACTGCCATCAGCAAGGGCAAGGGCTTCGCCGGGGCGATGAAGCGGCACAACTTCAAGGGTCAAGGCGCCGCCCATGGCAACCACAAGAAGCACCGGGCTCCAGGATCCGTCGGAGCGTGCGCTACACCCGCCCGGGTCTTCAGGGGAACGCGCATGGCCGGTCGCAAGGGTGCAACCAGGGTGACGACTCTCAATCTCGAAGTTGTGGCGGCCGATCCCGAGCGCGAGCTGATCCTCGTGAGGGGCGCAGTGCCGGGTCCCCGCGGCGGCTTGGTACTGATCCGCGACGCCGTGAAGGCGTCTCTATGACGGTGACGGCCGCTTCGACCTCGGACGGCGACGTGGCGTCGCCGGACAGGGGTGCCTCGGTGAGGGTCGATCGTCGCAACGACCGCGGTGACGTGCTCGACACCGTCGAGCTCGACGCCTCGATCTTCGGCGTTGTGCCGAACGTCGCGCTCATGCACCAAGTGGTGAAGGCGCAGCTGGCGGCACGGCGCGCCGGGACACAGTCGACGAAGACCCGCGCGGAGGTAGCAGGCGGAGGAGCCAAGCCATATCGCCAGAAGGGCACCGGCCGCGCCCGCCAAGGCACGACCCGCGCCCCGCAATTCGCGGGCGGGGGCGTGGCCCTCGGCCCCAAGCCGCGCAGCTACGCCGAGCGCACTCCTCGCAAGATGGTCAGACTCGCCCTCACCTCGGCGCTCTCGGACCGTGCGCAAGAGGGTCGGGTCGTGATCCTTGACCGCTGGAGCTTCGAGGTCCCGCGGACGAAGGACGCCCTGGCGGCGATGGACGCCATCGGTCTTGACGGCAGCGTCATGGTCGTCCTCGGGAGCGACGACACCGTGGCCGAGCGCTCTTTCGCCAACTTGCGCGAGGTCGAGCTGGTCGAGGCGACCCAGCTGACGGCCTACGGCGTGCTCGCCAACAAGTGGATCGTGTTCACGACCGAGTCCGTGCCCGGCGGCGCGAAGGCCGTTGCCGGCTCTGCCCGCCCTGCTCGGGCGGCTGTGCCCGACCCGATCGCGCCGGACGCCGACGCGGGTGAGGCGACGGACGAGAGCGGCGACCGGGACGACGAGGGGGCCGAGGACGTCGCAGTGAGCGACGAGATCGACGAGGACGACCCGGACGACCCGGATGACGAGGGGGCCGGTGACGTCGCCGTGAGCGACGAGATCGACGAGGACGAGGTGGACCAGTGAGCGAGCGGCAGGTGTTGGTGCGCCCGATCGTCTCGGAGAAGTCCTATGCCCTCATGGACCGGGGCACCTACGTCTTCGTGGTCGACAAGGGAGCCAACAAGATCGAGATCCGCGAGGCCGTCGAGCGTGCCTTTGGGGTGCGGGTGGAGAGCGTCAACACGATGAACCGCAAGGGCAAGCGCGTGCGCCAGCGCAGGCTCGCCACCTACGGGCGGCGGCCGGACACCAAAAGAGCCGTCGTGCGCCTCGCCGGCGACGACCGTATCGAGCTCTTCGAGGGTTGAGAGGACCGAGATGGCACTTCGAAAGCGCAAGCCGACAAGTCCCGGACGCCGGTTCCAAACAGGCGCCGACTTCGCCGAGATCACCAAGTCGACCAGGGAGCGCACCCTCAGCGTGCCGAAGGCCGGCACCGGTGG
Source organism: Acidimicrobiales bacterium (assembly GCA_050742375.1). Classification (GTDB taxonomy): domain Bacteria; phylum Actinomycetota; class Acidimicrobiia; order Acidimicrobiales; family Bog-793; genus JAKATT01. Next base: position 2,488 of record JBOGHY010000194.1, read on the forward strand.
CCGCAACTCCCACGGCCGCAAGACCGCTCGCCACCGCGGCGGCGGCCACAAGCAGCAGTACCGCCTGGTCGACTTCCGCCGGGACAAGGACGGCGTGCCGGCGAGAGTCGCCGCCATCGAGTACGACCCGAACCGCAACGCTCGCATCGCCCTGTTGCACTACCTCGACGGCGAGAAGCGCTACATCCTCGCCCCGGCCCGCGTCGCCGTCGGCGACATGCTCCAGTCCGGTCAGGGGGCCGACATACGCCCCGGCAACGCCCTGCCGCTGCGCTACATCCCGGTGGGCTCGGTCGTCCACAACGTGGAGCTGCGACCGGGCGGCGGGGGCAAGCTCGCGAGGGGTGCCGGGATGAGCGTGCAGCTCGTCGCGAAAGAGGGTGCTTTTGCCACGTTGCGGCTCCCGTCCACCGAGATGCGGCGCGTCGCCATCGACTGCCGGGCAACTCTCGGCGAGGTGGGCAACTCCGAGGCGGAGCTCGTCTCCATCGGCAAGGCGGGTCGCAACCGCTGGAAGGGGGTGCGACCCCAGACGCGGGGCGTGGCGATGAACCCCGTCGACCATCCGCTCGGCGGAGGCGAGGGCAAGAGCTCCGGCGGTCGGCACCCCGTGTCGCCCTGGGGCCAGCCCGAGGGGCGCACGCGTCGCCGTCACCGTCCTTCCGACCAGCTCATCATTCGACGCCGTCGCGGTCGCGGCGCCCGCCGCTAGGCCCTGGAGGGACAGATGCCTCGCAGCCTAAAAAAGGGCCCCTTCGTGGACGACCACCTCTTGAAGAAGGTGGACGACCTCAACTCCCGCAACGAGAAGCGCGTAGTCCGGACCTGGTCGCGGCGTTCGACGATCATCCCGGACATGGTCGGTCACACGATCGCCGTGCACGACGGGCGCAAGCACGTTCCCGTCTACATCACCGAGTCCATGGTGGGCCACAAGCTCGGCGAATTCGCACCGACCAGGACGTTCCGCTACCACGCCGGCCAGGAACGGGCGGCGAGGCGCTGACATGCCGGGCCTTAAGACCAACGAGCGCCCTGGCGTCCGAGCTGTGACGCGCCATGCCGACCTCTCGGCCTACAAGGTGCGCGAGGTGCTCGACCTCATAAGGGGCCAGGAGTACGCCCGTGCCGTCGAGATTCTCGAATACTGCGACCGAGGTGCCGCCGACGTCATCGGCAAGGTTCTGCACTCGTGCGCCGCCAATGCCGAGAACAACCTGGACTCTCCCATGGCACCCGAGGAGATGTACGTATCGGCCTGCTATGCCGACGAAGGCCCGACGGTGAAGCGCTGGAAGCCGCGGGCAAGGGGAAGAGCGACCAGGATCCGCAAGCGCACCTGTCACATCACGCTGATCCTCTCGCGCATGTCCGAGGAGGAGCTGGAGCGTCGCCGGCGGCGCGCGGCAGCCGAGGCTGCCGAGCGCCGGGCACGTCGCGTCGCCGGCGGACGGCGAGGTGCCCGCCGTGCCTCCGCAGGGGCGCCCGAGCAGGCAGCGCCGGCAGCGGCCGATGAGCCGACTACCGCCGAGGATATCGAAGGCGAGGAGCCGACGTCGGGTGAGGGCACCGAAGAGGCACCCGAGGTGGCAGACGAGATGCCCGACGAGGAGAAAGCGGGTGAGGGCGCCGAAGACGAGGAGCCGACCGCAGAGGCCGGCGCCGCCGAGGAGCCGGCAGCGGCCGAGGAGCCGACTACCGCCGAGGAGATCGAAGGTGAGGAGCCGGCGGCGGCTCCCCTCCGTGCCGACGCCCAGGCCCTCGCCGCCCTCGAAGAGGCCCGCGAGCTCGAAGAGGCGGGACACAGGGCCGCCCTGGAGGCGACAGCGCAAGTTGCGCTCGGACATCG
>JBOGHY010000195.1:0-4183 GCA_050742375.1 Acidimicrobiales bacterium
CGTCGGCGCTCGGCGAGGTCCCGCAGGATGCTGGAGCGGACCTCGCGGGCCTCGCGGACCATCCGGCGACACTCGGCCTTGGCGGAGTCGAGCAGCTGGACGGCTTCGAGCTGGGCGGCTTCGGTCAGCGCGACGGCCTCGATGCCGGCGCTCTCGCGCATGCGAGCAGCGGAGCTCCCGGCGTAAGCGGTGAGCTCGGAGGCCTCGCGCTGGGCTCTCGACACCGCCGCCGCGGCGGCCTCCTCGGATGCGGCGCGCCGACGGTTGGCGGCCTCCTCGGCGGCGGTGACAAGTTCCCCGGCCCGGTGTTCAGCTTTGTCGACCACGCCGGCGGCAGCCTCGTGGGCGGTCTGCAGGATCCGCGCCGTCTCCGATCCGACCGCCTTGGTAAGAGTCGCAGGGTCGAGCTCGGGCTCGGCCGCACGGCGCTCCGCGTCGGCGAGGCGCCGCCGCAACGTCTGCTCGCGCTCGGCGAGGCTGTGCATCTCGGCGGCGACAGCCTCGAGGTAACGGCGTACGGCCTCCTCCTCGACGCCGCGGCGCGCCGGCGGGAAGGTCTTCTTGGCGATCTCATCGGCGCCGAGCGAATTGCCAGACGAGATCGAAAGCGTCAACGGGTCCTCCGCCATCGACGACAAGGATACGGTGATCTCGCGCCCAGGTCAGGGCTACCCTGCCAACCCGCTAGCGGCTGATCCGGCCTCCGAGGCGCTTCAGGATGCCGATGACCTGGCTGATCTTCGATACGGCGTAGACCTTTAGACGGGGTCCGGCGAAGGCCTTGGCTGTCTTGTAGTTGTCCCTGGGAACGAGGAACACGGCCGCCCCCGAGGCGTTGACGGCGATCGTCTTCTGCTCGATTCCGCCGATCGCCCCCACGTTGCCGTGAATGTCCATCGTGCCCGTGCAGGCCACCTTGAGCCCGCCCGTCAGGTCACGACGATCGAGCTTCTGCATCAGCCCGAGCGTGAAGGCGAGGCCCGCCGAGGGGCCCACGATCCCCTCGGAGCTCAGGTCGACCTTGAACGGGAGGCGGCTGATCGTGAAAGCATCCTCCACCTGGTACACCCCCAGGCAGGCGATCGCCCTACCAGTCTGTCCCTTCGCGGGAATGGCGAGCTGGCCGGCACGCTCGACGAGCAAGGCCACCTTGTCGCGCGAGCGCGACCCGCTCGGGAGGCAGGTGATCCCACTGTGGTCCGGCGAGCCCTGCCAGCGCCACGATCCGAGGCGAAGTGTCACGCGATGCAACCCAGAGTGCCCGTACTGGCGCACGGAGAGCACGACCTCCTCCCCGACCGCCTTGGATTGGAGGTCGGTGGCGAGACCGGCGGCCGAGGTGACCGGCACGCGTCCGACCGCGGCCACGACGTCGCCGACGACGAGCGACCGCTCGGCGGGCGAGCCGGGCAGCAGCGCGTACAGCAGCGCCCCAGAGGGGCGCACCTCGGGGTGGTAGCCGAGCTGGTGCAGCGCCACCACCGTCGCCGCCTGCTGCGCGTCCGCCATGTCGAGGACGCCTTCCGTGTTGTACTGGGCAGGAGTCTCGAAGCCGAGTATCTCGGTCGAGGGCAGGAGGGTGGCACTGCTGTCGAGCTCGAAGAAGATCCAGTCGATGGCCCGCACCGGAGTGACGTGCACGTCGACGAGGTCGATGCTCCCCCTGTGGTGCCGTTGCATCGAAGCGGGCACGGCGATGAGCGGCTCCACCGGCTGCGCGCTCCCGGGTGTGAGGGCGTAGTACGGCAGCGAGATGAACGACGCGACGATCGCGGCGACCACGATCACGCAGGCGATGACGATAAGCGCTCGCACCCATCGGCGCCGCGGCGGGCCCGGCACTCGGATCGAGCGGCGGCGCCCCCCTTCGAGCGGGGACGGCGTCCCTGACGTCCCTAGGCTGGCGGCATCTCCGAAGGTCACGAACGGTCAGCCTCTCATGACGCCCGGGCCCTGTCCGGCGCGCGCCGCCGCGGCGCCGCTGCGCTCGCCGGCCACCGGGGCGACGAGCGGGGCGCCCGTAGGCTCCTCGACGACGAGGATGCGGGCGTCCGGGCGACTGCGCTGTCGGCGCTCGCCCGCATGGCGCGCCACACGGCCGGCGACGTGACCCTGGCGCTCAACGACCCTTCGCCGGTCGCCCGGCGGAGCCTCGCCGAGCTGGCTGGCGCCCGCGGCGGCGTGAGGCTCACGAACGCCGAGCTCGAGCAGCTCCTTTCGGATCCCGAGGCCGAGGTGGTCGAGGCCGCCTGTTTCGCCGCCGGGGAGTCGGCGGACGGTGACAGGCGGGGGCTCGTCGAGCGCCTGGTCGAGATCGCCACCGGCCACGAGGACCCGCTCTGCCGCGAATCTGCCGTCGCCGCCATCGGCGCCATCGGCCACCCTGCCGGGCTCGGCGCCGTGCTCGCCGCCACAAAGGAACGACCGGCCGTGCGGCGCCGGGCGGTTGTCGCCCTCGCTGCCTACTCCGGTCCCGAGGTCGAGGCGGCGCTCGAGGCGGCACGCAACGACAGGGACTGGCAGGTCCGCCAGGCCGCCGAAGACATCGCCGGCCGTTGAGCGACCGACGCCCGCGGTGCCGGAACGCGGTCAGCGAGCGGCAAGCGAGCGCGCTGCGCCCCGGACCACCGAGCTGCCCGGATCCTCGACGAGATGCACGGGGACCCCTGTTGCCGTGGCGAGGCGCCGGGCGAAGCCGTCGAGGAGCCCCCCCTCTCCCGTCAGGTGAAGACCACTGCTCAACAGGTCGTTGGCGAGATCGGGCGGCGCCTCCGTGATGCAGGACACGGCCGCCTCGACGACGGCGTCCACGGGCTCGGCGAGCGCAGAGGCAACCTCGCTACGCGAGAGAACGACGGTGCGGGGCCGACCCGAGGCGGCATCCCGACCGTGCACCTCTGTCTTGTCCTCGACGCTCGGCCAGGCGGTGCCGAGGGTCCGCTTCAGCGCCTCGGCGGCGTCGAGGTCGATGACGAGGTCGAAGCTGCGCACGCAGAGCTGGCGCACGGCCACGTCGAAGTCGCCCCCGCCGATCGGCACGGACGACTCCGTCACGATCCCGCCCAGGGCGATGACGGCGATGTCGGTGACTCCCGAGCCGACATCCATGACCATTGTCGCCACGGGCTCCTCGAGGCGGAGCCGGGCGGCGATAGCGCCGGCGACGGCGTGCTCGAGGAAGGCCACCCTGCGTGCCCCGGCCGAACGAAAGGACCGCTCGAGCGCTCGGCGCTGCACGCTCGTAGCCCCTCCGGTTATGCCGCAGAGGACCGACGGCCTCCCGCCGGCATGGCGCCGCCCGCGGCGCACCAGGGCGGCGCAGATCTGGTCGGTGAGGGAGAGATCCTGCGGCTGGCCGTGGCGCACCGGGCGCACGATCTCCACCTCGCCTGCGGCCCGCCCCCGCATGAGCCGCGCCTTCTCGCCGAAGGCGACGAGCCGCCCGCTTCCAATCTCGACGGCCCCGAGGGTCACCTCGTCGACGACGAGGCTCCCAGAGGCGTCCATGACCCGGGTCCGGCTCGTGCCGAGGTCGACGGCGAGCTCGGCCGGCATCAGCGGGCCACGGGGCGGACGGGGTGGGCGGCCGGGCTCCATCCCGAGCCCCCCTCGAAGTGCTCGTGCTTCCAGATCGGAAGCGCCTCTTTGAGGGTGTCGATGACGAAGCGGCACGCCTCGAAGGCTTGCGCCCGGTGCGCCGAGGAGACCGCCACCACGACGGACGCCTCCCCCACCACCAGGCGCCCGGTTCGATGCCAGACGCAGACGGCACCGAGCCCGGGGACCCTGTCCCGGGCGGCGGCCACGAGCTCGGCCATCCGAGGAAGGATCTGGTCCTCGTAGGCTTCGTAATCGACCGCCGTCACCCCGCTGCGGCCCTCTGCGTGGTCCCGCACCACCCCTACGAAAGCCACCTCTCCCCCGCACGCGGCCCTGCCGATCCACTCGAGGGCGACGCCGGCATCAAGGGGGGACTCTGTGAGAAGGAGCCAGTCCTGCCCCGCAGGCGGCTGCGGTGAAGGAGGCGAGGTCACCCCCTCATGGTAGGCAGGAGCGGGATCGGTCGGACGGGGGGCGCGACCACCGAGGGGGCTTTCGTTTGTATCCTCCTCAGACGTGGTCGAGCCTGGTCATGACTTCGACGACGGCTCGGAGGAGGGACGGCCGCCGCTGCCGCCCGAGG
>JBOGHY010000196.1:0-6755 GCA_050742375.1 Acidimicrobiales bacterium
TGATGCCGGCGACGAGCCGGTTGGGGTCGGCCATCTCGACGACGACGTACTTGAAGCGGTGCTTGTCCATGACCAGCACGACGGCGTTGCGCCCCATGCCGCAGGACCAAAAGGACCAGCCGCGAAAGCCCCTGTACACGCCGAGGCGCCACAGCCGGGGATGGGGTCGGCGCCGCTCCCGCAGGGTTGTCGGCACGTGGTTGTACGGGAGGGGGTCGACGGCGACGTCCACGACGGACTCGAAGTCGATGACGACGCGACGGCGCACCGCCAGCACCGCCCTCCAGCTCTTCAGCTCGAGGACGACGGCGCCGCCCTCGAGAGAGACGACGGCCCAGTCCTTCGGCGGGCGCTCCCGCCGGGAGGGGATGCTCTCGACGGGGACCACTCCCCCTTCGAGGAAGTCCTCGGGACCTAGTGCCATGCCGCCTGGAGCTTCTCCCATGTCGCCTCGATCGGCTCGGGCAGCACCCGCACTCCCGCGAGCGACGTCATGAAATTGGTGTCCCCGATCCAGCGGGGCACGGCGTGCAGGTGCAGGTGGCCAGGTATCCCGGCACCGGCGGCCCGGCCGAGGTTGGCCCCGAGGTTGCAGCCGTCGGGCGCGTAGGCCGCCTCGATTACCTTCACGGCAGCCCCGAGCGAGCTCCACAGCTCGGCCGACTCCTCGGCTGTGAGCTCGTCGAGGCGGCGGACGTGGCGCCGCGGCATCACCATCACGTGGCCCGTGGCGTAGGGGTAGGCGTTGAGAATCGCAACCACCGACTGGCCGCTCCAGACGACGAGACGTTCACGATCAGGGGCTTTCGAGGCGATGATTGCGCAGAAGATGCACTCGCAGTCCCCAGCCGGCTCGCCGGGCGCCTCGGTCCCGAAGGTCGCGACGTAACCGGCACGCCACCCGGCCCACAGGTGGTCGAGGCTCAGGGTCAGCCTCCCCCGCCTCGTGGCGGCGCCCCGTCGGCAACGGCCCTTCCGACCAGCTCGGCGAGGGGCACGCCGCGCTCGGGGGCGGCGCCTCCTCGCAGGTTGGCTCCGACCGTCCCGGCGGCGACGTCGTCGTCGCCTACCACGAGCACGTAGGGGATCTTCTCCAGTTTCGCCCTGCGGACGCGGGCGCCGAGCGGCTCTGCGGCCACCTCGACGTCGGCGCGTATCCCGGCCGAGGTCAGCTCGGAGCGGACGCGCTCGGCGTAGTCGCCGTGAGAGTCGCGTACCGGCAGCACGCGGGCCTGGACCGGTGAAAGCCACATCGGCAGGGCGCCACCGTAGTGCTCCAGCAGCAACCCGAAGAAGCGCTCGACCGAGCCGAAGAGCGCCCGGTGGATCATGACCGGGCGGTGGCGGGCGTTGTCGGGGCCCACGTACTCGAGGCCGAAGCGCTCCGGCTCGTTGAAGTCGAGCTGGATCGTCGACAGCTGCCACGACCGGCCGATGGCGTCGCGCGCCTCGACCGAGATCTTCGGCCCGTAGAAGGCCCCTCCCGCCTCGTCGAGCCTGAGATCGAGATCCATGGCGGCGGCGGCGGCGGCGAGCGCCTCGGTCGCCTCGACCCAGTCCTGGTCGGTGCCGAGCGCCTTTCCCTCGGGCCGGGTCGACAGCTCGAGGTCGAAGTCGTTGAGGCCGAAGTCTCGGAGGAGCCCGAGGACGAACTTGAGGACCGAGGCGAGCTCCGCGGCCATCTGCTCGCGCGAGCAGAAGATGTGCGCATCGTCCTGGGTCATGCCGCGCACTCTCGTGAGGCCGTGGACCACGCCCGACTTCTCGTAGCGGTAGACGCCGGCGAGCTCGAAGAACCTGAGCGGGAGCTCCCGGTAGGACCGCTGGCGGCTGCGGTACACGAGGATGTGGAAGGGGCAGCTCATCGGCTTCACGTAGTAGCGGTGCTCGTCGTCGAGTGTCATCGGCGGGAACATGCCCTCGGCGAACCACTCGAGGTGCCCCGAGGTCTCGAAGAGATCGGCCTTGGCGACATGCGGCGAGGTGACGAAGTCGTAGCCCCCTTCCACATGCCGTTGCCGGGCGTAGTCCTCCATCAGGCGGCGCACGAGGCCGCCCTTGGGGTGAAAGACCGCCAGGCCCGATCCGATCTCGGGCGGGAAGGAGAAGAGGTCGAGCTCGACGCCGAGGCGGCGGTGGTCACGCTCTTCGGCCTGCCGCAGCCGCTCGAGGTGCTCCTGGAGCGCCTCTTCTGACTCGAACGCGGTCCCGTAGATCCGCTGCAGCTGGGCTTGGTGCTCGTCGCCCCGCCAGTAAGCACCGGCCACCCGCGTCAGTTTGAAGTGGCCGAGACGGTCGGTCGAGGCGACGTGCGGGCCGCGGCAGAGGTCGACGAAGCCATCGCCGTTTCGGTAGGTGGTCACACCGCCTTCACCCGCTCCGGCGGCGGCGTCGATGATCTCGACCTTGTAGGGCTGATCGGCGAAGAGCTCCCGGCCCTCCTCGAAGGAGCGCTCCTGGCGCACGAAGGGCTGAGCCGCCGACATAACGGCGCGCATCTCCGCCTCGACCCGAGCGAGGTCGTCCCCGGAGAAATGTGCCCCTCCGGGCAGTTCGAAGTCGTAGTAGAAGCCGTCGGAGATCGCCGGCCCGATGGCGAAGCGGGCACCCGGCCACAGCCTCAGCACCGCCTGGGCCATGACGTGCGCCGTCGAGTGCCTGAGCACTGCTCGGCCCTCGGCGCTTGTGGCCGTTATCACCTTGACCTTCGCCCGGTCCTCGAGCGGTCTCGACAGGTCTCTCGACTCGCCGTCGGACTCGACCGCGACGGCCGCCTCTGCCAGGCGCGGGCCGATCGAAGCCGCCAGGTCGGCGCCGGTGGCGCCGGCGGGGAGGTGCTTCTCGCTCCCGTCGGGCAGGCTCACGACGATGTCGGGGGGCATCAGCCCAAATCTACTTGGACGCTCCCAGGTGACCGCCGGCGAGCTGGCGGCATCAAAAAACGACGCCGAGAAGCGCCGCTGCCGTCGTCCTCGCCCCGGCGCCGGAGCCCTCGGCCACCGCCGCGTCGATTGCCGAAAGCGCCCCCGGCGTGTCGAGATCGTCGTCGAGGCGATCCCGTACCGCCTCGAGGACCGGGCCTGTTGGCCGTACCGGCGCGCCGGACGCGCCGGATGTGCCGGATGCACCGGACGCCCCGCTGGCTCGCCAGGACTCGAGGCGGCGGGCTGCCGCCTCGAGCGCCGCCGGCTCGTAGTCCCAGGACTCGCGATAGTGGTGCGAGAGGATCAGCAACCGCACCGCCGCAGGCTCATGGCCGGCGAATAGGTCGTGGACGAAGACGAGGTTGCCGAGCGACTTCGACATCTTCTGGCCCCCGAGCCGCACCATGGCGACGTGCATCCAGTGGCGCACGAACCGCTCCCCCGTCGCAGCCTCCGACTGGGCGGCCTCGCACTCGTGGTGGGGGAAGACGAGGTCGCTGCCGCCGCCGTGGATGTCGATCGTGGTGCCGAGCTCCCGAAGGGCAAGAGCCGAGCACTCGATATGCCAGCCGGGACGCCCCTTTCCCCAGAGCGAGTCCCAGGTCGGCTCCCCGGCGGCAGAGGGCTGCCAGAGGACGAAGTCGAGCGGGTCGTCCTTGAAGCGATCGTCGGGATTGCCGCCCCGCTCGGCGGCGAGCTCGAGCATCTCCTCACGCGAGAGCCCGCTCAGCGAGCCGAAGCGAGGGTGGGTCGAGACGTCGAAGTAGACCGCCCCCCCGGCGCGATAGGCGTGGCCGGAGTCGAGCACCATCCCGATGAAGCCGAGGATGTCGGGGATCGCCGAGGTCGCCCGGGGCTCGCTCGCCACCGGTAGCACGTTGAGGGCCGCCATGTCGGCGTCGAAGCGGGCGATCTCGCCGGCGGCGAGGTCGAGGAAGTGCACGCCGAGCTCGCGGGCCTTTTTCAATATGTCGTCATCGACGTCGGTGATGTTGCGGACGCACTCCGTCCGGTGACCGAGGTCGAGGAGGCGTCGCTGCAGAACGTCGTAGGTCACATAGACCGCCGCATGACCGAGATGGGCCGAGTCATAGGGCGTGATCCCGCAGGTGTACATCGTGACCCTAGGGCCGGGCGCGAAGGTGACGACGGCCCGCTTGGCGGTGTCGTACAGGCGCATCATCCTCGGGTCGGCGGGCTCTCGGCGGCAGGGTCGCTTTCGGGACCCGGGGTGCCTGGGGCGCCGGGGCCCGGTGCGCCGCGACCCAGTGCGCCGAGGCCGGTGAGGCGGATGCTCGAATGAGCCTTGCGGGCGATGTTGATCCCAACGAGCACGGCGGTGAACGCCTCAACAGCGCCGGCGGCCGAGAACGACCCCGCAGCGATGCCCCGGCAGCCCGGGATCAGCTCGACGAGCCGGATGGTGGCGTCGATCGCCTCGGGGTGGTCGGAGCAGACGAGCACGTCGGCGTCGAGGGGGTGATCGAGGCGCGAGAGGGCTCGCGCCGGGACGTGATGGAAGGCGCCGGCTACGAGGCTTCGGGGAAGCGCCTGCTGGACCGCGACCGTCATGGAGCCACGAGGGGGAACGAGCGCCTGCATCTCGTCGCCCACCTTCTCGAGGGCGTTCACCATGGACACGACCACGCGACCCTCGAGCGCCGGCGAGAGCGAGCTCGCCAACGAAGCTGCCCCCGCCCAGGGCGCAGCCAGCACGACCATCTCGGCGCGGCAGGCGTCCTCGTTCGCCGCCCCGGCGAGGGCGAGATCGCGCTCCGGCCAGCGCCCGGCCAGCTCCGAGGCGATTCCGGCGGCGCGCTCGGCGCTGCGCGAGCCGATGCACACCTCGCAGCCCACCGACGCCAGGCGGACGGCAAGGGCGGAGCCCGCAGGCCCCGTGCCTCCGAGGATCCCCACCTTCACGGGGCACAGACTTCCACAACCGTCAGCTGCGGCGAAAAGTGCCTCGAGCTCTTCACGGCCTCCTTCGAACGCCCCTCGATCCCGAGACGCCGGCCGCTCGACCGGCTCTCGGGGCGGCCCTCAGGACTTCACAGGGCTTGGGGTGGCCAGAGACGCCACGACCGCTCGGATGAACCTCGCCCCGTCGATGGTGCCGAGACCGCTCGCGAGGTCGTAGCCGGGTGCGGCCTCGTAGCCCTGCACGCGGTAGTGGTGGCCGTGCCGGGTGAAGTAGAGAGTGTTGTTGCCGACGGTGACATCGACGATGCCGTGTCGAGCGGAGTCGGTGGCGGCAAGGGAGTACAAGAGCGGGTTCAAGAACCCGAGATGACGACCGGCCTCCTGGTCGGCGACGGCGACGATGCCGGCGAAGAGCGGCGTGGCCTCGCTCGTGCCCCCTGCGACTCCGAAGCCGCTGGCACTGCCGGGGAAGCTCAGGTACACGATCGCCCCAGCGTCGGGCGATGCGCTCATGGAGATGTCTGGAATACCCCGGTGGTCTCCGACGATCCTTGCCACCGACGACTGCCAGGCCGGTCTCGGGAAGACGCTCGACACTCCCCCGCTGCCTGCCCCGCCGTCTCCGCTTTTCGAGTCGTTCCAGACCGAGTCGGGCCGCAGGCGGTGACCATCGGCTTCGAGGCCGACCCGGGTGCCCCCGACGGCCGTCACGAGGGGGTCGCTCGCGGGCCAGTCCACCACTCGCCTCCTGTAGTACGCCCCGTTTGCCCTTTCGGAGGTGGCGCCCGTGTCGCCCGCCGCCGCCAGGACGGTGACCTGGTGGCGGCGCGCCAGCTTGAAGGCACCCCGAAGGGCTTCGATCGCGGCGGGGCTGGAGAACGTCTGCTCGGTGGCGGCAAAGCTCTGGCTTATGACAGCTGGGTTGTCGTGCTTGATGACGTAGGTCTCGGCTCTCATGATCTGAGGGAAGCCGACGGACCCTTCTGTCTCTGCCACCGGCGTCTCGATCAGCAGGATCGACGCGCCCGGGGCCATGGCATGTGCCCATTCGACGTCGAGGGTCGTCTCGCTTCCCCAACCGACCATCGTGGAGCTGTGCGGGTTCCAACGAGGGATCCGCCCAGCCGGTCGGACGATCCTGAACGAGGGTGGTGCGACTATGTGAAACGCGGTGTCGAACGTTCGCAGGTCCCTGGCGATCGTCGGGGAGCCGAAGCAGTCGACGAGGACGATGGTCTCGCCCCTGCCCGTCTCGCCCCTGGCGTAGAGCGACGTCATGCCGTAGGCCGTCCTCAGCTGGAACGGCGAGTAGCAGGCTCCGATGCTCTCCGCCTCGCAGTCCGAGGTGGTGGGTGGGATGGCGAACCGGACCTTGGAGAGGAGATGGTCGACCGGCTCGGCTGTCGGGACGCTCCTCGCCAAGGCCGCCGCTCCCGTACGGGCGGCGGCGGTCCGTGCCGGGGAGGCGGTCCGTGCCGGGGAAGCTCGCGAGCCGACGGGAGCGGGCAGCGCCGCACATAGCGCGGCCAGCACGGCCGCCGGGAAGGCAAGGCGCCTCCGAGAGGCAGCGGCTCGAGCTGAGCAAGTGCCCCACCCCACCTTCGAACCCTACCGCCGGCCCCTGCCATTCCGCCTGGCGGCCCCGGTCGTGGTGCTGCCTCTGTGAACGAGGGGGCCTCAGCGGGTGTCCACGAACTGGAAAGCCTCGGCCATCCTGCCATCGGGGAGCCCGCCAAGTAGCCCGGAGCGCAGACCCCAGGCGCGGATCATCTCGGCGAGCTTGTCCGGCTCGGTGATCTGGGTCCTGTGGCAGCAGAGGGCGGCGATCTTCGCCTCGATGTGGTCCGTGATGTCGACGAATCGGTCGGGCGACCGCCCCGCAATCATCCACACCTCCCCCACCTCGAA
>JBOGHY010000197.1:0-7807 GCA_050742375.1 Acidimicrobiales bacterium
AGAGGCGCAACGGCCGCCCGACGTCGAAGCAGTGCTGGCCGACGGCTCCGGTGAAGCCCTGGCGCCGGGCCGACTCCCTGTCGATCGGGGGGTCACCGTCGAGGAAGCCCGGATCCTCGGAGGCGAAACAAACCACTGCGTCGACGTCGTCGGGCAGCACCGTTGTTGCCGAGAAGCTCGGGGTCATGGTGCCATCATGGCGCGTCGCCCGGGTCCGCCCCGGCGGCGCCCTTCCGTCGGGGCGATGTCCGGGCCGTCCGGTGATGCTGCTCGACCGATCGGGCGACAAGCCAAAGCAGGTCGGAGAGGCGGTTCAGGTAGGGCACCACCTGCGAGGTGACGCCGAGATCCGCTCGCACTGCGAGCCGCTCCGCCCGCCGGACCACGGTGCGGGCGACGTCCAGCGCGGCGCTCGCCGGATCCTCGCCGGGGACGACGAATTCGGCCGGCATGGCGCCGTCCGCCTCGAGCTCGTGCACGAGAGCCTCGAGAGCGTCCACCATCTCCGCGGTCACGAGCGACGAGCCGGCGACGAGCTTCGCCCGGTTGCGCGGCGCCGTCGCCACCTCCGCCATCAGCACCCACAGATCCCGCTCGATCGAGACGAGCAGCTCGGCGAGCCCCGCCGCGCCGCCCTTGCGGCTCCCGCCCCCCCTCGGGCCTCCTGCCGCCGAGGCGAGCTGGGCGCGGGCGAGCCCGACGGCCGCCTGGGCCTCGTCGACGGCGCCGTTGCACTCGACGCGCACCGAGTCCTTGCGGACCCGGCCCCCGTACAAGAGCCCCGTCGTGCCTTTGTCGCCGGTCTTGGTAGATATGGAACGGCCCACGTCGGCGCAATCTAGGGGCCGGGCCGGGCGCACACGGCACCGCCACGCCTCGCCCCGGTCCCTACACTTCGACTCCGATGACGACTCGCCGGCGACTCGGGGCCCTGGCGGCGGCAGTTGCCTTTGCCGCCGCCCTCTCGGGCTGCTCGTCGGCCGGTTCCGGCCCGCCCGCCAGCACGAGCACCGCGCCCTCCTCTACGGCCGGCTCCGGCACGACAGCCACCTCCACCACGACGCTTCCCTCGGCGGCGCGCTCGCGCGCTCAGATAGCCGCGGCCTACTCGACGCTCTTCGACCTCGCCAGTCCGGCCGTGCCACCGAAGCTGGCGGTCGTACAGGGTGGTGCGCACCTGAGAGGGGCTTTCGTCAAGGCCCTCCACAGCCCGCTCGCCAAGCTCGCCGGGGGCGCCAGGATCCAGGCCACAAAGATCGAGAAGGGCTCGGCGTGCGCCGCCGAGACGCTGCCGTCGCCCTGCGCCGCCGTCGACTACGAGATCCTGTCGCCGAAGGGCAAGGTGCTCCTCGCCAACTCCAAGGGCTTCGCCGTCTACGCGCCTCCGAGGTGGCTCGTCTCGAAGGGCACCATCTGCGCGCTGCTCACCCTCGACAACGGAAGCGTCGCGCCGCCCGGCTGCTGAGGTCCCGGCGGCGGGTCGCGGGGCGGTGCTAGTCGGATCTCGAGGGCGGGCCCGGCTCCGGCGTCGCCGCCACGACGCCGACTGGGAGCAGCTCGGCGCCGAGCTTCTCGTCGAGGCCCGCCGGCCTGCCGTCGTAGACCACCACTCCCTTGCGGAGCACGAGCACGTGCTCGGCGAGATCGAGGGCCCGGGCGACCTGCTGCTCGACGACGAGCAGGGCCGTGCCCTCCTCGCGGATCTCGCGCAACGCCCGGAAGACCTCGTCCACGATCCGGGGCGCCAGTCCAAGCGACAGCTCGTCGACCACGAGCAGGCGAGGCGGAACAGCGAGCACCCGGGCGAGGGCGAGGATGCGCTGTTCGCCCCCCGAGAGCGTGCCGGCCAGCTGCCGGCGCCGTTCGGCGAGGTGGGGGAACCGGGCGTAGGTGCGCTCGAGCGCCCCGGCAACCTGGCGGCGGGGGAGCTGGCGGCAGAAGGTGAGGCGGAGGTTGTCCTCGACGTCCAAGGTGGCGAAAACCGGCCGGCCCTCGGGAGCATGGGCGACGCCGCGCCGCACGATGCGCCAGGTCGCCATGCCGGTCACGTCCTCTCCCTCGAAGCGGACGTGCCCCGCCGAGGGCGGGACGAGGCCCGTCGCCACTCGGGCGACGGTGGACTTGCCCGCCCCGTTCGGCCCGAGGAGCGCCGTCACCTCACCCGCCTCGACGGTGAAAGACACGCCGAACAGCGCCCGGAAGCGGTCATAGGCGGCCGACACCGCCTCGAACTCGAGCAGCGGGACCGTGCCGGGCGTGCCGGGCGTGCCAGCGGGCCCGGCTGTGCCGGACGTGCCGGGTGTGCCGGCGGGCCCGGCTGTGCCGGACGTGCCGGGTGTGCCGGCGGGCCCGGTTGTGCCGGTCACTGCGCTTCTCCGAGGTAGGCGGCCCGGACCGAGGCATCGGCGAGAACCTCTGAGAGCGCGCCGGCGGCCACGACGCGGCCGAAGTCGAGGGCGACTGCCCGCTCCACCACGGCGCCGACGAGGTCGAGATCGTGCTCGACGAGCAGCACGGCCGTCGAGCGCGAGCGGCGGACGTCGTTCACGACGGCAGCGAGGGCGTCCGCCTCACGGGTGTCGAGGCCGGAAGAAGGCTCGTCGAGGAGGAGCAGGCGCGGCTCGCGGACGAGAGCCCTGCCGAGCTCGACGAGGCGCCCCTGGCCGAGGCTCAGGGCTTCGATGGGAGACTCCGCCACGTCGTCGAGCCCGAGCTCGGCGAGCACCGCCTCCACGTGCTCGACCTCGGGGCGGCGGAGGGCGCCCCGCCACAGCAGGTCCTTCCACAGCCGACCGTCGCCGAGGCGCTCCCCCTCGGCGACCGTCAAGTGGTCGCGCACGCTCATGCCGGCAAAGAGCTCGAGGCGCTGGAAGGTCCTCCCGATGCCGAGCCGGGCGCGCTCGTGAACCCAGAGCCGGTCGATGCGCCGACCGTCGAAGCTGATCGAGCCTTGGTAGGACGGGATGACTCCGCTGACGCAATCGAAGAGCGTCGTCTTGCCGGCGCCGTTCGGTCCGATGAGGCCGACCGCCTCGCCGGGCGAGACGCTTAGCGACACGGCATCGAGCGCAGTGACGCCGCCGAAGCGCTTCGAGAGGCCCTTCACCTCCAAGAGCGGCGTCACTCGGGCATCCCCTAAAGATCCCGCGGGTCCCGCGGAGGCGAGTCGCCGGCCCGGGCAGGGTACGCCAGCCCGGCACCTTGGTAGGGAGAAAGAGGGGCGGGCACGAGGCGGCCGCTCCCGGATGGACCGGCTGGGTCCGATGGCCCGTCCCGCCCCTCGGGCCCAGGCCCCGGCCCGAAGCGGCCGAGGTGTTCGATGAGGACGCGCTTCATGTACTCGGTGCCACCCTCGGGATGGATCACGTAGAGCACCGCGCCGATCCCGAAGAAGAGCTGCAGAAGGTTCGACCACCGAGAACCGAGGTTTGAGCTCAACAAGGAGTTGATGACGACGTAGCCGAGGCCCGCCTCGATCGCCCCCTCGATCGTGTACACGCCGGTGGTGGCGACCACCACGACGAAGACGAGCGAGAGGAGCGTGCTGAAGTCGTCCGCCGAGACGCTCGTCTCGAGCGAGCCGTAGAGCGCGCCGCCGACGCCGGCGAGGGCTGCGCTCAGCGAGAAGACTATGACCTTGGTGCGCGCCGGGTCGATGCCAATCGAGGCGGCCGCCAGCTCGCTCCCGCGCAGCGCCGCCAGCTGGCGCCCTGTCGTGCCGCGGCCGATGGCGGCGACGAGCAGGACCGCGAGAGCAAGGACGACTACGACGAGGCAGAAATAGGCGCGGTCGGAGGTGAAGTTGATCGGCCCGAGGCTCGGTCGGGGCACGGAGATCCCGCTCTCCCCGTTCCCCGACCAGCTGTACTGGAAGCCGATGTTGTCGGCAAGGAGGCCGAAGGCGAGGGTCGCGAGCGCCAGCGCGAGGCCGCCGAGGCGCAACGCCGGCAGTGCGACGATCGACCCGACGGCGGCGGCGACGACGCCGGCGATGAGGATGCAGGCGAGGATGGAGATGTTGAAGTGCGTCGCCAGCTGGCCGGCGGTGAAGGCCCCGACACCAGCGAAGGCGGTCTGGCAGAGGGAGATCTGACCGCTCATCCCGGTGAGGAGCACGAGCGAGAGGAAGATGATCGCCAGGGCGAGGCCCTGGGAGAAGGTGAAGACCCAGCTGCCCGATACCCAGGTCAGGCATGAAACCACGAAAGCCGCCGCCACCGCGCCGACCATGCCTCGCGACGCTCGCCGCAGTACCGGCTCTCGAACCCGCGACACGATGGGTGGCGGCGGCGGGTCGCAGCCCGCCAGCGGGTCGACGGTACGGCCCCAGCGGCGCCGCAGCCCTGGTAGGAAGAGCAGGAGACCGAGCAGCACGACGAAGGGAAAGGCCGGGCGGATGCCTGAGGAAAGGACGTGGCCGCTCGGCAGGTAGCCGCCGAGGAGCTCTTCGGCGAGCCCGAGGCAGATGCCGCCGAGAAAGGTCCACGGCAGGCTGGTGAGGCTACCCGCCGCCGCCGCCGCCGTGGCCGCCACGAGCAGGTCGGTGAAGTTGAGCGGCTGCAGGTCCCCGAAGACAGGCGCCAGCATTACGCCGGCGAGCCCGGCGAGAAAGCTCGACAGCATCCATGTCGTCATGCCCACTCGGTCGGCGTTCACGCCCGCGAGCTCGACCATCCGGGGGCTCTCGGCGACGGCGCGCATGCGAAGGCCCGTCTGGGTGAAATGGAACATGAGCGAGAGAAGCAGCGTCGCCGCGATCGTGAGGACGACTACCGACAGCTCGGTGCCGTTGATGGCATCACCGGCGACGTGGAAGTACACCGTGGAAGGCCCGAGCCAGAGTGCCGGCGGGCTGTAGCGATTGGAGGCAGGAAAGACGATCTGCAGCACAGCCGGGATCGCGATCAACATCCCGAGTGCCGCCACGAGCTTCACGAGGACCGGTTTCGTGCGGGCGAACCGGTAGAGGCCCCGGTCCATGGCGAGGCCCAAGAGAGGCGAGCCGATGACGACCGAGACCACGAAGGCTGCCCAGATCGGCCAGCCGCTCGACTCGCAGACGTAAAAGACGAGGGCGGCCGCGTAGGCTTGTGCGCCGAAGGCGAGGTTGAACACACCGGAGGTCTGGTAGGTGAGCACGAGGCCCATCCCGAGCAAGGCGAAGACGCACCCGTAGGGCAGCCCTGGGATGGCGTAGGCGAGGAACTGGCTCACTTACAGGGCGTCACGAGCCGGGGATGTCCGGCGGCGGCGGGGCGAGCTTCACCTTCCTGCCGGGCGGCTGGGGATAGGCGAAGCACGTGAATACCGTCTTGCGGCTCCCGAAGACGGGCACGAAATGTCCGCCACGGACCTGGATGAAGACGTTGCAGTCGATATTGCCGAGGCTCGAGTGCTCGGCCTTCCAGTTGATCGGAGCCACGAGCCCGTGGGCCGTGTAGGACGTGAGCGAGTTGAGCGCCGCCACGAGGCGCCGGCGGGTGACGTCCCGCCCGGTCATCTTGAGGCCGTCGACGAACATGACCGCCGAGATCCAGCCGGCGAGCGAGGCCTCGCTCGGCAGCTCAGAGGGGTAATAGCGGCCCAGCTCACGGAGGTAGAGGGCCATCTCCGGGTACTTGTGGGGCTCCGAACGCCCAGACTCGAAGGGGACATGGCCGAGGAGCATGTAGACGCCGCCCATAAGGGAAGAGTTGGCCTTTACGGCCGACTCGTCGTAACCGTTCAGCCAGTACTGGTCCACCGACGCCATGCCCGCTCCCCGCAGCGTGCGCGAGAGGACGAGATTGCCCGCAAGGTCGAGGCAGCTCGCCACGAAGTCGACGCCGGCGCGCTTCATGCGGCTCACGTCGGCGCTCAGGTCGACCGCCGGGGCGACGTTGGAGAGGTCCTCGAAGGCGACGTCGATGCCGTGGGCGCGCATGACGTTGGTAACCCCGATGCAGGCCTGCTGCGACTGGGTGAGGCTGTAGGAGACGACACCCACGCGCCGAGCCCCGAGGCGCTCGGCCAGGTAGGCCGGCTCCGGCCCCGGATGCTCGAAGTCGAGGTAGGACCCGTTCGAGCCGAACAGGCTGGGCCCGTTTGACCACTGCGAGTTGACGTTGTAGCCGAAGGTGGGCACGTCGTTCTCGGCTAGGTACGACGCCCCCGAAAAGCTCGGCGTCGCCACCCCGACGACGGCGAAGACGTGATCTGCCTGCACGAGCGTCCGGGCCTGCACTGTGTCCTGGGAAGGATTGGAGCCGTCGTCGAGGCCGTGGGCGAAGTCTATGGTCCGCCCGTTCACGCCGCCTGCGGCGTTCACCAAGTTGAGGTACGAGCGGACTCCGTCGAACACGGGGGCGAAGTCGGCCGGAAGAGGCCCTGAGAGCGAGGCGATCCCACCGACGACGATCCGGTGGGCACTCACTCCTGCCGTGTTGCCGTTCTCGCTCAGGACGCGGCCGGCATTGCCGCAGCTGCCGAGCGTCCCGGCGAGGACGGCGCCGGCCGAGACGGCCGAGACCCACTTCAATAGGGCGCGGCGCCGGAGCCCGGCCGACGCCGGAGCCAGGACCTCACTCATGGGTGCATTCTTCCGGAGAAAGCCGCCTCTGGGGCGGATGACCGTCGGCGAGTGACTGTGCCGCGGCGGACGACCGCCCGGCGGCGCATCGTCCCCACCGCTCGCAGATGAGCTGACCTAACCTTGCTGCCGGTGCCGGTCATCGCCCTCAGCCTTGCCGCCGCGATGGCCTTTGCGCTGGCGGCCGTGTTCCAGCAGCACGCGGCGGCGGCGCAGCCCCCCGAGCACAGCATGCGCTTCTCGCTCGTGTGGCGCCTGGCCCACCGGCCGCTTTGGCTCGTGGGCATCGCCGCAAGTGTGCTTGGCACATTCCTGCAGCTGCTGGCGCTGTGGCGCGGATCGCTCGTCACTGTGCAGCCACTCCTGGTCTGCGGGCTGCTCTTCGCCCTGCCGATCAACGCGATCTGGATGCACCGCCGCAGGCCGGAGCGAGGCGAGCTCGCCGCCGCCGCCGCGGTCTGCGTCGGGCTCGCTCTGTTCCTCCTCGCGACCGATCCGCAGAAGGGGCACGCCTCCGCCTCGCCGACAGGCTGGGTCATAGCCCTGTCGAGCCTGCTGGCGGCCGCCGCAGTCCTCGTCGGCTGCTCCCTAGGCGCCCGAGGCTCCCTTCGGTCGGGTTTGCTGGCGGCCGCCGCCGGGCTCATCAACGGTCTCTCGGCCGCCTTCATCAAGGGCGTTGCCCGTGACATGGCTGCGCACTGGAGAGCGGGGCTTTCGTCGATGCTCGTGCACGTGCTCACAAGCTGGGAGGTCTACGCCTTCGGCGTGTCCATCCTCCTCGTCGTGCTGCTCGTCCAAAGCGCCTTCCAGGCCGGGCCGATCCGTTGGTCGCTTCCGGCACTCACGGCCGTGAACCCCGTAACGAGCGTGATCCTTGGAACGGCGGTGCTCGGCGAGCACATCCGGTCCAGCCCCTTCGCCCTCGCCGGGACGGTCGCCGGGCTGGCGCTCGTCGTCGCCGGGATCATGGCACTGTCGTCGTCCGGCCTCATCACCGGCGGGGCCGAGGGTCAGGCTCGTGTTCTCGACGCGGATTCCACCGATGGCGGGAGGGGTGCCGTCCTCGAGGCCGCTGCCTTCTTCGACGCCGCTGCCGTCCTCGACGCTGCTGCCGTGCTCGACCGGCCCGCCACCGTGTCGCCGACGCCCGACCACCTGCTCGGCTGAGGCGCCGCCCACCAGACGGCCAGTCGCGGGAGTGGGGCTGGCGGCTCCCGGTCGTAGCATTGGCGAGGTGAA
>JBOGHY010000198.1:0-6274 GCA_050742375.1 Acidimicrobiales bacterium
GGTCCCGGCGAAACGGGCGCGGAGGCGCTCGGCGACCTCGGGATCGACCTCGAGTGCGACGAGCTGCTCGACTCGGTGGCGCAGCCAGTCGGTCGCGGCCCCAGGGCCCGGTCCGATCTCGAGCATCGACGCGCCGAGATCGAGTGATACCAGAAGGGGCTCGAGCACGTCGTGGTGGATGTGCTCGGCCCACTCCTCGCTGGCGCACAGGGCGTGGTTGTCATTCATGCCTGGCACCGTACGGATCCCCATCTGTGGATGGCTAGGGCCCATCGGGTGACCAGGGGCCTTAGGGGGCGCGCAGACTCGGTCGAGGTCACCGCCCGAGAGAGAGCCGATCGTTTCGGCGACCCGCTCCGTACGCCCGCGCTGCACCTCGAACATGTCATCGAGAGAGGGCGAACATCGAGATCGAGCCCGAGGAGGTGCTCGACCATCGCCCTGCGCCTCCCGGGCGAGATTCGGGCGTCACGCCGGGGACCGCAACAATGCCGGACAGGCGCCGTCGATCGAGCGCGTGGTAAGCGGCGGGCGTTCCCCCATGGGCGAGTGGCGCCGGGAGTGGAGCCGCCGTCATAGGCTTTGACGCCCGCGTGTGCAGCTGCCATCGTTGACCGCGTGCCGGGGGAGAGACGTGCTCGGTGGACAGCAGGGCCCGGCGGCGGCGCGGCGCCACAGGCGGGGCCGAAGCCCGGCGGCGCCTCGGAACAAGCTCAAGGCAGCGTCGTGTGCGGGCGGCCGCCGGGAGGGAACTGATGGCCCTCGTCGACCTGCTGGCGCCCGTGAAAGGGCCGAGGGCCCGGAGGGAGCGACGCTATGCCGACATGCGCCGCCTCGGCACCGAGATGGCCCGCTCCGACTTCGAGTCGCGCTACCCGAGCCGGGACTTCGCCCCGGTCGTCGTTCTCATCGCCTCTTATCTGGAGGCGGACAACATCGGCGATGTGCTGAAGGCCGTGCCCGCAAACGTGAACGCGCTCGAGACGACGACGCTCGTCGTGATCGACGGCGGCGACGACGGCACCGAGGACATCGTGTCGGAGCACGGCGGCCTCTACGTCAAGCTGCCGACCAATCTCGGCCACGGCGTGGCGCTTCGCCTTGGGTACCGCCTTGCGATCGAGCACGGGGCAGGCTACGTGGTCACCCTCGACGCAGATGGCCAGAACGACCCCGCCGAGATCGCCGACCTGCTCGACCCCGTCGTCACCGGCGAGGCGGACTTCGTGATCGCGAGCCGCCAGCTCGGCGTCGACCAGACCAGCGACCGGCTGCGAAAGAGCGGCGTGGTGGTCTTCTCGAAGATCATCAACGCTCTAACCGGCCAGCGCCTGACGGACACCTCGAACGGCTACCGGGCGCTTCGCATAGAGGTCCTGCGTGATGTCGTGCTCGAACAGGACCAGTACCAGACGGCCGAGCTCATCATCTCGGCCGCAAAGCGCGGCTATCGCCTCGCCGAGCGGCCCACCGTATGGCACTCGCGCGCGTCGGGCGTCTCGAAGAAGGGGAGCAACCTGCTCTACGGGCCTCGCTACGCGAGCGTGATCGCCCGGACATGGCTGCGCGAGCGCTCCTGAGCGCCCCACGGCCGCCGTGAACCGCGAGATCGTCGGCTTCGAGATCGACGAGGCGGGCGACACGGTCACCCTCCTCGACTGCGGTCACCGGCGCCACGTCCGCCATCGCCCGCCATTCGAGCTGCGCCCTTGGGCGATCGATGCCTCGGAGCGGCAAAAGCGCCTCGGTACCGAGATCGCCTGCGGGCGCTGCGAGCAGGCAGAGTTGCCGGAGGGGCTGTCGTTCGTCCGGCGCCTCGGGCCTTTTGACGCCGCCGGCCTGCCCGCTGGCCTGCGCAGGCCGCACCGCACCGCACCAAGGGTCTGGGCGGTTGTCGAGGTCGTGGAGGGCGAGGTCCGCCTGCGCCTCGGCGAGACCGGAGAGATCACGCTCGCCAAGGGTGAGCGCCACGCCATCCCGCCCGGGATGGAGCACGTCGTGTCTCTTGGTAGGGGAGCCATCGTGGCTCTCGAGCTCCTCAGGGTGCCGACGAGCTCGGGTGGGAGCGCCGAGAGCCCAGGCGGGGCCGTCGGCGGGGAGACCCCAGGCGAGAGTGCTACATGAGCGGGACCGACCGGCCGGCCGGCCTAATGACCGCACCCGGCATGACCACCGCGGCGTCGCCCCTGTCGAGGCCGGGGTGAGCCGGTCCCTTTGCGACCGCTCAGGACGTCGGGTTGTACAGGTCGCTGGTGATGCCTGGCACGAGGCGGGTCTCGACGGTGTGGTCGAGCTCGCCTCGCTCGGCCAGCTCGACCACCGCCGGCACCGGCGCCGGATCGGAGAAGAGCCGCTCGTCGCCATAGTCGGCGGGTCGCCCCGTCGGGTCGAGCGTCCACCAAGAGGCCTCTAGGGCGATCCCGTTGTTGTCGCTGAAGTAGATCGAGCGAAGGAAGCCATGGTCGATGACGTCGGTCACCTCGCACCCGTGGCCCTTGAGCCGTGAGCGGAGTCGCTCGAGGGCATCCTCGTCGGCGAGGCACATCGACAGGTGGTCGAACTGGGAGGCCTTCTCGTAGGGGACCCCGGCAGGCTTGGCGAAGGAGTCGAGGTGCTGCCCGGTGTACTCGAAGAAGGCGACGGTGTTCTCCGGGGCGACCTCGAAGAAGTAGTGGCGAAAGCTCGGTGTCGCGAGCGTCGACACGAGTCGGGCCCCGAGCACTCCGTGCCAAAAGCGGACGGTGGCGTCCATGTCCGGCGTCACGAGGGCGAGATGGTTGACGCCCCGCCATCTAACTGTGTCGAACTTTTCGGTCATGGTGCTCAGGCTAGGCCGCCGGTGCCCCCTATCGGGCCGCGTCGCGCGCCGCGTCCCGGATCGCCGCCCGGAGAGTGTCGCCGCCCGGACAGCGCCGCCGAAACCGAACCGCCGGGGCCAGTTCGTGAGCCGGCGACGAGAGCGATTCGCGGGCGCTCCGTGACGCCGGCGCCGCAATCGCGGCAACATGGTCACTGTGGACGTGCTCGTCGTCGCGGGACCCATGGCTCCGCCCGAGTTCCTCGTGGCCCGTAGCTCGAGGACGGTCCGGGTGGCCGAGGCCGACGTGCCGCCTGCCGTGGTGGCGGACCTGAGGGCGCGTCTTCCCCGCCGGGTGACGGTCGTTGGCTCCTTCGGAGTCGAGGTCGCAGCCCGCCTTCATCGCGCCGGTCTGCCGGTGCGCCTTCACACCGACGACGATGTCGCCTCTCGCCGCGACCTCGGAGGTGTAGAGGTGTTGCCGCTGAGCGACCCGGGAGCTCCGATGGAGACGGTGGGCTCTCTCCTCGAGCTCGTGGGTAACACCCCCCTTGTGCGCCTAGATCGCGTTGGAAGGGATCTGTGCTGCCCGTTGCTCGCCAAGCTCGAGCTCCTGAACCCGGGCGGAAGCGTGAAGGACCGCCCGGCACTTGCCATGATCGAGGCGGCCGAGAGGGCCGGACTGCTGAGGCCGGGGGGCACGATTGTCGAGGGCACGTCGGGCAATACCGGCGTCGGGCTCGCAATAGTTGCCGCGCGCCGGCGTTACCGCTGCATATTCGTGATGCCGGACAAGATGGCCCCAGAGAAGATCGGCCTCCTTCGCGCCTACGGAGCCCAGGTGGTCGTCTGCCCGAGCGCCGTGGCGCCCGAGCATCCGGACTCCTACTACTCGGTCACGGCGCGGCTCGCAGCCGAGACCGAGGGCGCCTACCATCCCGATCAGTACTCGAACCCCGAGAACCCGGCGTCCCACGTCGCCACCACCGGGCCCGAGATATGGCGCCAGACGGCAGGACGCGTGACCCATTTCGTCGCCGGAGTCGGCACGGGCGGGACGATTAGCGGCATTGGCCGCTACCTCAAGTCGGTGAACCCCGGCGTCCAGGTGATCGGTGCGGACCCGGAGGGTTCGGTCTATTCGGGTGGCGGCGGCAGGCCCTATCTCGTCGAGGGGATCGGCGAGGATTTCTGGCCCTCGACCTACGATCCCTCTGTCGTCGACCGGGTCGTCATGGTGAGCGACGCCGACTCTTTCCAGACGGCAAGGCGGGTTGCCGTCGAGGAGGGCATCCTGGTCGGGGGTTCGACAGGTACCGCCGTTTGGGCAGCGCTCCAGCTGGCGGGAGACCTGGAGCCGACCGACGTCGTGGTCACGCTCATCCCCGACTCGGGCCGCGGCTACCTGTCGAAGCTCTACAGCGACGAGTGGATGGCCGACCACGGCTTCTTGCGGGGAGGGGGCCGCACCGTCGCCGACGTCCTTGAGCAGAAGGGCCGGCGGCTGCCCGAGCTCATCCACGTGCACCCCGACGAGACGGCCCGCGAGGCGATCGGGATCATGTCGGAGTACGGCGTCTCCCAGCTGTGCGTCGTGCAGGCCGACGAGGCCCTACTTGCCGAGGCTGAGGTGATCGGAGCTCTCCACGAGCGGGACCTGATGGAGCGTGCGCTGTCCGACGCCGATCTGCTGAGCCGGCCGGTTGGCGAGGTCATGAGCCCTCCTCTGCCGAGCGTCGGGGCGGGCGAGAGCGTCGAGATCGCCGTTCGGCGACTCGAGGAGGCTCCTGCCGTCCTCGTAATCGACCACGGCCATCCGGTCGGGATCATGACCCGCACCGACGCCCTCGGCTTCCTCGCGGCGATCCCGGCAGCCGGGGTGCCGAGATGAGAGGGACCGTGGGCCCGGCGGCCCAGGTGCCGGGATGAGCGGCGGCCGCCCGGTCTCGACCGCAGCGGGCGGGTGGCGGTGAGCGAGAGAGAGGCCCCTGTAGGGCCTGCGACGCCCCAGGCGGGTTTCGAGACGCTCGCCGTGCACGCAGGCCAGGAACCGGACGCGGGGACAGGGGCGGTCGTGGCACCACTCCACCTCGCCACCACCTACCTCCAAGACGGCGTCGGCGAGCACCGCGGCTTCGAGTACAGCCGGACTGGCAACCCAACGCGCCTCAGTCTCGAGACGGCCCTCTCGGCACTCGAAGGCGCCAGCCACGGGTGCTGCTTTTCGAGCGGCATGGCGGCCGAGGACGCCGTGCTCCGTCTGCTACGCCCGGGCGACCACGTGCTCCTGCCGAACGACGCCTACGGTGGCACCTTTCGCCTCGTGTCGCAGGTCTTCGCCCCCGCCGGAATCGGCTTCAGCCCGGTCGACATATCGAGCGCGGCGACGGTAGAGGGGGCCTTCAGAGAAGCGACGCGCCTCGTGTGGATCGAGTCGCCGAGCAACCCGCTCTTGAAGATCGCCGACATCCCCGTGCTCGCGCAGATGGCCCACTCCCGGGGCGCTCTCGTGGTCGTCGACAACACCTTTGCCACCCCCTACCTTCAGCAGCCGCTCAGCCTCGGAGCCGACCTTGTGGTGCACTCCGCCACGAAGTACTTGGGTGGCCACTCCGACGTAGTCGGCGGTGCCGTCCTCACGAATGACGCCAACCTCGCCGAACGTCTAGCCTTCATCCAGAACGCCGCCGGTGCGGTCCCGAGCCCATTCGACTGTTACCTCGTGCTGCGGGGCATCAAGACCCTTGCCGTGCGAATGGAGCGCCAGTGCGACTCGGCGGGCGAAGTTGCAGCCTTTCTTTGCGCCCATGCGGCGGTGGCAGCAGTGAACTACCCGGGCCTTCCCGGGCATCCCCAGCACGACCTCGCGCGGCGCCAGATGCGCCGTTTCGGCGCCATGGTGTCATTCTCGCTTCGGGGCGGCGAAAGGGCCGCTTTGTCGGTCGCAGGCCGTACCCGGCTCTTCTATCTCGCCGAGTCCCTCGGTGCCGTCGAGTCGCTGATCGAACACCCGGCCCGCATGACGCACCTGTCCGTCGAGGGCTCAGAGCTCGCCGTCGACCCTGGGCTCCTTCGACTATCGGTCGGCCTCGAGACCGTCGCCGACCTGCTCGCCGACCTCGCCGAGGCGCTGGAGCTCTAGGGCGCCCCTCGCCGTCACTCCTGGGCAGAGAGGTGGGCGTCCACCATCTCGAGGTAGGTCGTCCAGGCGCTGCGCACGGCCTCGCGATGGGCCTCGAGCTCCCCGTCGACGGCCGCCCGGTAGGTGGAGCGGGCGTCGTTCACGCCTCGCAGGTACTCGTCGCGGGCTATAAGCATGCTCTCGTTGTACGCCTTTCGCACCTGTGCGGCGGTCTCGTTGTAGGCAGCCCTTGCCTGGGCGACGACGTCTCGCCGCATCGTCGAGGGTGCATTGGCGACGGCCTGCTTGTAGACAGCCCAAGCCTCGTCGATCGAACTGCCGTGAGCCTCCTCGGC
>JBOGHY010000199.1:0-10394 GCA_050742375.1 Acidimicrobiales bacterium
GCCAGTGCAGCCTCGCCGAGCTGGCGGCGTCCTCGATGACTCGGCTCCCCCAGGTCCTCCACAATGTGAGCGTCGCCGAGCCGGGGCTGCTGGCGGGGGCGCCGGCCGTCTGGGAGGCGGTCGGGGCCGCCGAGGCGGAGCTCGGTGCCGACGGGAGGATCCTCCTTCGCGCAAGCGGCACCGAGTCGTGCGTCCGGGTCATGGTGGAGGCGAACACAGGCGAGCACGCCGAGGCCGTGGCCCGTCGCCTTGGCGACGTGGTCCGGGCCGAGCTCGGTTGAGGGGCTCGGACGGCCGCCCGGTCCTGTTCACCGGGTGGGCCGTTGGCCTATGTAGCCTTTAGCCCGTGTGCGGCATCATCGGGGTGACCGGGGCGTTCGACCCGCTCGAGATGCTGCTGGACGGCCTCGAGCGCCTGGAGTACCGCGGCTACGACTCGGCCGGCGTGGCGCTCGTCTGCGGCACCGAGCTCTGGCGCGAGCGCGCCGCCGTGCGCGCCCAGTCCCTACCCGAGCTGCGAAAGCGCGCCGGAGCCGTCGCCGGTCGCTTCGGCGGCACGAGCACCGGCATAGGCCACACCCGCTGGGCGACCCACGGCGCCCCGACCGAGCCGAACGCCCACCCCCACGTCGACTGCTCGCACCGGGTCGGCGTAGTCCACAACGGGATCATCGAAAACCACCGGGATCTCGCCGCACGCCTGTTGGGGTTCGGTCACCTCTTCACCTCGCAGACCGACACCGAGGTGATCGCCCACCTGATCGAGGACGAGCTGAAGGCGGGCGCCACCCTCGTCGGGGCGCTCGGCGCCTGCCTTTCTCAGCTGCGGGGGGACTTCGCCATCGCCGCCGTCCGCGTCGAGGAGCCCGACCTCATCGTGGCGGCGAGGCGGACCTCCCCCCTCATCGTCGGGCGGGCGGACTCGCTCGGCCTCGTCGCCTCGGACATCTCGGCGGTGCTCTCGACCACTCGGGAGCTCTACTCGCTCGGCGACGACGAGGTCGCCGAGGTCCGCCCCGGCCACTTGCGCGTCACCGCCGCCGACGGAAGCGAGCCTCCGCTCAGGCCTCTCATCGTCGGCTGGGAGGTGGAGGCCGCCCGGCGGGATGGCTTTGACGACTACATGTCGAAGGAGATCCACGAGCAGCCGAAGGCCCTCGCCGACACCCTGCTCGGCCGGGTGCGCCCCGATGGGACGACCGAGTTCGAGGAGCTCGCCCTCTCCGAGCACGAGCTCAGGACGGTCGACCGCGTGGCCATCGTTGCCTGCGGATCGAGCTTCCACGCCGGCATGGTCGCCCGGGACTCAATCGAGGGATGGGCGAGGCTCCCCGCCACCGTCGACATCGGAAGTGAGTTCCGCTACCGCGAGCCGGTCCTGGACGACCGCACTCTTGTCATCGCCATCAGCCAGTCGGGCGAGACGGTGGACACCTTCCATGCCCTTCGCGAGGCCCGGCGCAGGGGAGCAAGGACCGTCGTGCTCACGAACGTCGTCGACTCGCTCATGGCCCGCGAGTCCGAGGGTGTGCTCTACACGCGCGCCGGACCGGAGATCGGCGTCGCCTCGACCAAGTGCCACGTCACCCAGCTCGCCATGCTCGAGCTCTTCTCCCTCCATCTGGCCGCCGTCCGCGGCACGATGCCTGCGGCCGACGTCGCCTGGCTCGTGCACCGCCTGGCGGAGCTTCCCGAGGCTCTCGAGGGCGCCGTCGCGCGCCACGAGGAGTACGCCGCGGTGGGGGAGGGCCTTGCCGCCACAAATGACGTCTACTTCCTCGGTCGCGGTCTCGGCCTCCCCGTCGCCATGGAGGGAGCGCTCAAGCTGAAGGAGCTCGCCTACCTGAGGGCGGAGGCATACCCCGCGGGCGAGATGAAGCACGGACCCATCTCTCTCATCGAGCCCGGGGCGATCGCCGTAGTGGTCGCCAACCGCGGGCGCCTGTACGAGAAGGTCATGGCCAACGTCGAGGAGGTGCGCGCCCGCGGGGCCACGGTGGTGGCCGTGTGCGACGACGACGACGCCGTCACGCCGACCCTCGTCGACTGGGTGATGGCGGTCCCAAAGGTGCCCGAGCCCTTCGTGCCGATCGTGGACGTGGTGCCCCTCCAGGTGCTCGCCTATGCAGTCGCACGTGCCCGGGGCAACGACGTGGACCGTCCGCGTAACCTCGCCAAGGTCGTCACGGTCGAGTGATCGGGGTCGGCGTCGACGTCGTCGAGATCGAGCGGGTCCGCTCCGTGCTCGAGCGACGGCCCCGCCTCGCCGCCCGCGTGTTCAGCGCCTCCGAGCGCGAGCTCGCCGCCGGGCGTGCCGACCCGGTCCCCTCCCTCGCCGCCCGCTTTGCCGCCAAGGAGGCGGCGATGAAGGCGCTCGGCGTCGGTCTCGGCGGCGTCGACTTCGCCGATCTCGAGATCGTCTCGGCGCCGGGCGGCGCTCCCCGCCTTCGCGTCTCGGGCCGCGCCGCCGCCAGGGCGGGCTTGCTCGGCGTGAGCTCCTGGCACGTCTCGCTCTCGCACGGCCGCCAGGTGGCGGCCGCCGTCGTCGTCGCCGACTGAGCGACGTGCAGCCCGTACTCACCCCGGCCGAGATGCGCGCCGTCGACGACGAGGCGCGGGGCGCCGTCGGGCTCGACCGGCTCGTCGAGCGGGCGGGAACCGCAGTCGCGTTGGCGGCGCTCTCGATCCTCGGCGGCGCCTACGGGCGGCGCGTGACCGTCGTCGCCGGTCCCGGCAACAACGGGAGCGACGGGCGGGTCGCCGCCCGCCTGCTCGCCCGCCGCGGCGCCCGGGTGGACCTCCTCGACGTTGGCGCCTCCGCCGTGCGGCCGGATGCCGACCTCGTCGTCGACGCCGCCTTCGGGACCGGCTTCCACGGCACCTACGAGCCGCCAGCGGCGCCCGCCAGCGCCGTTGTGCTCGCCGTCGACGTCCCAAGCGGCCTCGACGCCCTAACCGGCATCGACAACAGCTCCCCCTTCATGAAGGCGGCCCTCACGGTCACCTTCGGCGCCCTCAAGCCGGGCCTCCTGTTCGGCTCGGGGCCGGAGCGCTGCGGGGTCGTCCGCGTGGCCCCGATCGGGCTTCCGGTCGAAGCGGGTGGCTCGTCGATCGCGCTCATGGAAGATGCCGACGTCGCCGCCCTACTGCCCGCCCGGCAGCGCGAGGACCACAAGTGGACCTCGGCGCTCGCCGTAGTGGCCGGTTCACCGGGCATGCTCGGTGCCGCACGTCTCTCGTCCGAAGGTGCCATGAGGGCTGGTGCCGGCATGGTCCGCCTCGGGGTGCCTGGCGCAGCGGCCGAGGCGCTCCCCTCGAGCGAGGCGGTGGCGACGGCCCTTTCGGGCGAGGACTTCGACAACGAGGTCTCGGGCGAGCTGGCGCGGGTGCGCGCTCTCGTCGTCGGTCCCGGACTCGGCCGGGCCGATGCGACGACCTCGGCCGTCCGGCGCCTCGTAGCGGCCGCAGGCGTCGTGCCGACGGTGGTCGACGCCGACGGCCTTTTTGCTCTTGGGACCGCCGAGGCGGCGGCGGCCACGATAGCCCGGCGCTCAGGTCCTGGCGGCGGGCCGCGGGGGGGCGGCACCGTCGCAGCCCCTGTCGTGCTCACCCCCCACGACGGCGAGCTCGCCCGCCTGGCGGGGAAGGCGCCGGGGGGCGACCGCGTCGAGGCAGCCCGGTCGCTTGCCGGCCTCACAGGTGCGATCGTGCTCTTGAAGGGCCCGACGACGGTGATCTGCCATCCCTCTGGGGCCGTGCTTCTCTCGGCGAGCGGCAGCCCGGCGCTCGCCACGGCCGGATCGGGGGACGTGCTGTCGGGCGTCATCGGTGCCTTTGCCGCACGCGGCGTCCCGCTTTTCGAAGCCGCCGCCCTCGCCGCCCACGTGCACGGCAGGGCCGCCGAACGGGGGCCGGGCACCGGGCTCGTCTCTGGCGACCTGCCCCGCCTCGTCTCCGACGCGCTCTCGGAGCTCGGCTGTGGCTGAGGGCGCCCCGGGGCGGGCCTGGGTCGAGATCGATCTCGCCGCCATCTCCCACAACGTCGCCGCACTGGCAGAGATCGCCGCTCCGGCACATCTCTGCGCCGTCGTGAAGGCCGACGCCTACGGGCACGGGGCCGTCGCCTGCGCCGTCGCCGCGCTCGAAGCGGGCGCCTCCGAGCTCGCCGTGGCGATCCCCGAGGAGGGAATCGAGCTGCGTGAGGCCGGCATCGAGGCACCGATCCTCCTGCTCTCCGAGCCCGGCGACGGCGCCATGGCCGAGGCCTTCGCCCGGGCCTTGACGCCGACGCTGTACACGGGCTCCGGCGTGGCGGCGGCCGGGCGAGCCGCCGACGGCTCGGGGCGAGGCTGGCCTGTGGAGGTGAAGGTCGACACGGGGATGCATCGGGTGGGCGCGGCCCCCGGCGAGGTTGCAGCCGTCGTCGCGGCCGTGATGCGCCACGACGCTCTCTCCTTCGCCGGGCTTTGGACCCATCTCGCCGTCGCCGACGAGGTCGACAACTCCTTCACGAAGGTCCAGTTGGACCGCTTTGCAGCCGTCCGGTCCGCCCTCGCAGAGGCCGGGCACCGACCCGGGAGGGTGCACGCAGCCAACTCGGCCGGGGCCATTTCCTGGCCCGACTCCCGCCTCGACGTCGTCCGCTGCGGCATCGCCATCTACGGGCACGCTCCGAGCCCCGCCGTCGCGCCCATGCTC
The DNA here is from genome assembly GCA_050742375.1 of Acidimicrobiales bacterium. Classification (GTDB taxonomy): domain Bacteria; phylum Actinomycetota; class Acidimicrobiia; order Acidimicrobiales; family Bog-793; genus JAKATT01. The sequence goes on from JBOGHY010000199.1 coordinate 4,699, forward strand.
GGGCGCCATCTGCTCCGCCCGGCGCTGTCGTTCAAGGCGCACGTCGCCCTCGTCCGCGGCTTCGAAGCCGGGGAGCGGTTCAGTTACGGCCTCGCCCGGCCGCTCGAGGCCGACGGGGTCGTCGCCACCGTGCCGGTCGGGTACGCCGACGGACTTCCCCGCGCCTACTTCGAGCGGGGTGGCGAGGTGCTCGTCGGCGGGAGGAGGTGCCGCCTCGCCGGAGCGGTGACGATGGACCAGATAGTCGTCGACTGCGGCGCCGGCGCTTCTGTGCAACCGGGCGACGAGGTCGTCCTCATCGGCCACCAGGGCGGCGACGAGATCACGGCGGAGGAGTGGGCGCACCGGCTCGGGACCATCCAATACGAGGTCGTGACGAGGATCGGCCCCCGCGTGCCGAGAATCGCCCCGGTCACCGGCGAGGCGCTCTCGGGCGACGCCGGCCCGGCGGGCCCCGCCACCGCCCCGGCGGTCTCGGGCGGCCGTAGGTGATGCGGCGGGCTGCCGCTGCCGGCGTCGCCCTCGGGGCGGCGGTGGCCGCCGGCACGGCCGGTTATGCCGCCAGCAGGCTGATGAGGTGGCGCACACGAGGATCGGTCGCGGACGCCGACCTCGTGCTGCCGGGCAACCTCCGCCCGAAGGACGTGACGATGAGCGACGGGGGCAGGCTGCGAGTCGTAGAGGGCGGCAGCGGCCCGGCCATAGTTCTCGTGCACGGTGCCGGGCTCACGAGCGACGTGTGGGCCTACCAGTTCCGAGACCTCTCGGACCGGCGGCGCGTGCTCGCCATCGACCAGCGCGGGCACGGCCACTCGGCGGCGGGGAGCCACGGGATCACCATCGACGCCATGGCCGACGACCTGGGCGAGCTGCTCGAGGACCTCGACCTTGAAAAGGCGTTGCTCGTCGGTCACTCCATGGGCGGCATGAGCGTGCTGCGCTTCGCCCGGCGTCATGGCGACGTGCTCGAGCGGCGAGTAGGGGCCCTGCTCCTCGTCTCGACGTCCGGTGGGGTCGCGCCACCTGGGACCGCCTCCGGTCGCCTTGTTTACGGCGCCGGGGAGGTCGTCGAGTCCCTCGGGCGCCGTCTCGCCAGAGCGGGAGTGCCGACTCCGCTCACGGTCGCCGTCGGCAGCATCGCCACGCGCCTCGGCTTCGGGGTGAGCCCCTCGCCGGCCCAGGTCGAGTCCACCTCCTCGATCCTGCGCTCCATGCCCGGCGAGCGCCTCGCCGGTCTCGCCCCCGAGCTCGCCGCCTTCGACGAGCAGGCGCCCTTTCCCGAGCTCGGCGTGCCTGTCACCGTGCTCGTCGGGGACAGGGACAGGCTGACGCCGCCTGCGTGGGCCCGGCGGCTGGCCGGGTCGATCCCGGGAGCGCGACTGGTCGTCTGGCCGGGCGGCGGTCACATGTTGATGTACGAGCGGCGCGAAGCCTTCGACTGGATGCTGGAGAAGCTGTCCGAGCCCCGCTCCGAGCTCTGACATGGCCCCCTCCACGGGGTCGGCGGTGACCAGGGTGCCTGGCGCGTGCAAAGCGATCAGCCCGCCTGGCAGGGACACCGGCCGGCCGGGCGGCGCAGCGACACCGGCGGTGCACGAAAAGGGCAGGAGCGGTGGGAGCGCGCCCGGGTAGCATCCGCGGACGTGGCCACGCTCGCCGAGGTCGAGGCCGAAGCAAAGCTCTGCACGGCCTGCCCGCTCGCGGCCGGGCGGACGACGGTGGTCTTCTCGGGCGGTTCGCCCGAGAGCGACCTCATGTTCGTCGGCGAGGCCCCCGGGCGTGACGAGGACCTGCAGGGAGAGCCATTCGTCGGGCGGTCGGGCCGGCTCCTCGACCGGCTCCTCTCCGAGGAGCTCGGCATCGACCGGACCGGCTATTACATCTGCAACGTCGTGAAGTGCCGGCCGCCCAACAACCGCGACCCCCTCCCCGCCGAGGTAGAGACCTGCCGACACTTTCTCGAGGCCCAGCTCGACCTCGTCGACCCGAAGGTGGTCGTCACCCTCGGCAACTTCGCCGCCCGTGCCCTGCTCGGCACGACCGAGGGGGTGACGCGCCTTCGCGGCCGCAGCTACCCGTTCAGGCGGGGCGTCCTCGTTCCGACCTTCCATCCCTCTGCGGCACTGCGCGGCGGCGGCACGATCGTCGCCGAGATGCGGGCCGACCTCGTGCGCGCCAAGCGGGCGCTCGCCACCGTGGCAGCCTCGGCGCCGTGATCGGGGAGCGCCAAAGAGGCGTCGGAGGAGACGGCCGGCCCGCCGCCGGCACCTTCCTCTCGGCGACGACATCTTCGCCTGAGGGCACCGAGGCGCTCGGCAGAGGCCTTGCCGCCCACCTGCGCCCGGGCGACGCCGTGCTCGTGAGCGGGGCGCTCGGCTCGGGCAAGACGACCCTCGTGCGGGGGATCGCCGCAGGCCTCGGCTTCGAGGGCGACGTGACGAGCCCGACCTTCACGCTCGTGCACTTCTACGCGGCCAGCCCGCCGCTCGTGCACGCCGACCTCTGGCGCCTCGAGCGGCGCCAGGAGATCGAGGACCTCGCCCTCGACGAGGAGCTCGCGGCGGGCAACGTAGTCGTGGCCGAGTGGGGCGAGGCGGCCGAGGACCTCTTTTCCGGCCGGGCGCTGCTGGTCGCCATGTCGGCGACCGGCGGGGAGGACGAGCGCCGCGTCGAGATCGACGCCCGGGCCCGCGCCTGGTCGGAGAGGGCCGGGGCGCTCGCCGCCGACATCGAGGAGCGGGAGCTGTGATCGTGCTCGGCATCGAGACGGCGACGACCGACGTCGGGGCGGCGCTCGTCGACGAGGACAGGGTGCTCTCGGCCCTCTCGGCCGGCGCCGGGCGGCGCCACGTCGAGACGCTCCACCCGATGGTGGCCGAGGCCTGCCGCCTGGCCGGCATCGACTTGAAGGAGATCGGCGCCGTCGCCGTCGACGTCGGGCCGGGCCTCTTCACGGGCATCCGGGTCGGCCTCGCCGCCGCCCAGGGCTTCGCCCTGGCCCTCGGCGTGCCGGTCGCCGGCGTGACGAGCCTGGAGGCGCTCTCGGCCGCCCTCCGACCGGCATCTTTGGCCCGGGCCGGGGTGGCAGCCGTGGTCGACCTCCGCCGGGGAGAGGTGGCCTTCTCCTACTGCCGGCCAGGAGCCGCGGCGCCCGGCGCCCCGACCAGGGCCGGCCCCGACGAGGCGGCGCGGCATCTCGCCGCCCTGGCCGCCGAGGACTCCTGCGTGCTTGTCTGCTGCGGCGACGGGGCGCGCTCGTTTCGGGCCGAGCTCGAGGACGCCGCCGCCGCGGCGGGAGTCGAGCTCGTCTTCGCGAGCGCGGGACTTGCTGCCCCGGCGGCGCCGGTCGTGGCAGCGGAGGGGCTTTTGAAGGTGTTGTCGGGAGACGTGGCCGGGCCGGGCGGGCCGGAGCCGATGTACCTGCGCGAGCCGGACGCCAGGATCAACTGGTCGCCCCTGCACGGGGGCCCCTGATGGGCTTCCGCTTCGCCGCCGCCCGCCGCCAGGCGCCCGCCGTCGCCGACGACGAGCTCGAGATCGTGCCGATGCGCCGGCGCCACCTGAAGGCCGTCGTCGGCATCGAGCAGGAGGTCTTCCCGAGTCCGTGGTCGCTCAGCCTCTACCTCTCCGAGCTGACCATGGGGGCGACGCGGGCCTACATCGTCGCCCGTCTCGGCGGCGAGGTGGTCGGCTATGCCGGGCTCATGCTCGCCGTCGGCGAGGGGCACGTCACGACGATCGGCGTCGACCCTTCCTACCAGCGGCGCGGCATCGGGCGTCTCCTTTTGCACCGCCTCGCCAGCATTGCCCGAGAGAGGGGCGCCGAAGCGCTCACCCTCGAGGTGAGGCTCTCCAACGGACCCGCCCAGTCGCTCTACCGCCAATTCGGCTTCGTCCCGGCCGGCATCCGCAAGAACTACTACGCCGAGGTGAACGAGGACGCCCTCGTCATGTGGGCTCACGACGTCCAGTCGGCCGCCTTCGCCTCCCGCCTCGCCGCCATCGCCGCCAACACCGACAACGGGATCGGCGGGGGTGCCTCGGCCTAGGCAAGCCAGGGCCGCCACTCGGCGCGTCCGGGGTTGGCCGCGTGGAGCGGCGAGGGGGCGCGGCGAGGGGCTTTCTTGGGCTGAACTGGAGACTTGGCACTCTCTGTGCCTGTTTGCCAGACGCGTGAGAAGGCGGTATCGTTTAGCACTCAGGTACCGAGAGTGCTAACGGAGCCAAGAGGAGGCCCACACAGAATGAAGCTGCAGCCACTTGACGACCGCATCGTCGTAAGACCAAGCGAGTCCGAAGAGACCACCGCCTCCGGCCTGGTCATCCCCGACACCGCCAAGGAGAAGCCCAAGCAGGGCGAGGTGCTTGCCGTAGGTCCGGGGCGCCGCGCCGACAACACCGGCGAGATCATCCCCCTCGACGTCGCCGTCGGCGACAAGGTCGTCTACTCGAAGTACGGCGGCACCGAGATCACCATCGACGGCGAGGATCTTCTGATCCTCTCCAGCCGCGACGTGCTCGCAAAGGTGGGCGCCTGATGCCGAAGATGCTGGCCTTCGACGAGTCGGCGCGCCGCCGGCTCGAGTCGGGCGTCAACAAGCTGGCCGACACGGTGAGGGTTACCCTTGGACCAAAGGGCCGCAACGTCGTGCTCGACAAGAAGTTCGGTGCCCCGACGATCACCAACGACGGCGTCACCATCGCCCGCGACGTGGAGCTCGACGACCCCTTCGAGAACATGGGTGCCCAGCTCGTGAAGGAAGTCGCCACGAAGACGAACGACATCGCCGGTGACGGCACCACGACGGCGACGGTGCTCGCCCAGGCGCTCGTGCGCGAGGGGCTTCGCAACGTCGCCGCAGGGGCCAACCCCACCGCCCTCAAGCGCGGCATCGAGCGCGCCGTTACCGCCGCCGTCGACTCGATCGCCTCCCAGGCAAAGGAGATCGGCGGCCGCCAAGAGATCGCCCAGGTGGCGGCCATCTCGGCCGCAGACGACTCCATCGGCGAGGTGCTGGCGGACGCAATCGACCGCGTCGGCAAGGACGGCACCGTCACCGTCGAGGAGTCGAACACCTTCGGCCTCGAGCTCGAGTTCACCGAGGGGATGCAGTTCGACAAGGGCTACCTCTCGCCGTACTTCGTGACCGACCCCGAGCGCCAGGAGACGATCCTCGAGGATCCCTATATCCTCGTCGTCAACTCCAAGGTGAGCTCGGTGAGCGACCTCGTGCCAGTGCTCGAGCGCGTGATGCAGAGCGGCAAGGCGCTCCTTGTCATCGCCGAGGACGTCGAGGGCGAGGCGCTTGCCACCCTTGTGGTCAACAAGATCCGAGGTCTTTTCTCCTCGGTCGCCGTGAAGGCGCCCGGCTTCGGTGAGCGGCGAAAGGCCATGCTCGGCGACATCGCCACTCTCACGGGCGCCACGGTCATCTCCGAGGAGGTCGGTCTCAAGCTCGAGAACACCACCCTCGACCTCCTGGGTAGCGCCCGGCGCGTCGTCGTCACCAAGGATGACACGACCGTCGTCGACGGGGCGGGCGCGCCCGAGGACGTGAAGGGCCGCGTCGCCCAGCTCAAGCGTGAGATCGAGGAGACCGACTCTGACTGGGACCGCGAGAAGCTGCAGGAGCGCCTCGCCAAGCTTGCCGGGGGCGTTGCCGTCGTGAAGGTCGGCGCCGCCACCGAGATCGAGC
>JBOGHY010000200.1:0-5089 GCA_050742375.1 Acidimicrobiales bacterium
TTGCCGGTCACGAGCACGCCGAGGCGCACCCGCTCGGTCAGTGCCGAGATGGCGGCCAGAGCCGTCCAGGCCTCGAGACGGGGCTCGGCCCCAGGGGGATCGTCGGCCGGCATGAAGTGATCGGCGAGATAGATGGCGTCGAAGCCGACCGTCTCGGCCACGCGAACGGTCTTTACCACCTCCGCCCAGGGCTGCTCGGTCCCAATCCAAAGGGCGAAGCGCATCGACTGACGCTAGTGGCCACCGCTCGGCGCCGCGAGCGGTGACTGTGACAGTGCCGTCTTGGCGAGAGATGCATCGGTTGGCGAGCCCTCGGCCCGAGACGTCGCCGCTCGGCGCCGGCTCGGCCGGCGCCGCCTGCGGCGAAGGCCGACCCCGAACAGGACAAGGCAGCAGACCGAGCCAAAGGCGGCGAGCCCAAGGCCCTGTTCGGTCCGCTCGGAGCCGTAACGCCAGGTGACGACGTAGCGACCCGGCGGCAGTGCGACTGCCTGCAGCAACCCGAGAGATCGCACCTGCAGCGCGAACGTTCGGCCTCTGTTGCCGCTGCGCCTGCCGCCGGTACGTACGGCCGAGGCCGACCACCCCGGCGCGTAGGCGGCCGAGCGCACGAGGATGCCGCCGCGTGGCGCCACTACCGCCTCAGAAGGGGCCTGCCAGGCGGCCGCCGGCCGAGCGGTCACGGTGCCGGGTGCTCTCGCAAAAGAGAGGGCGGAGGAGCCGAGCGGTTCGAGGAAGGCGGGGCCGTAGGCCTTTTCGTCGCGGTAGAAGATGACCGGCCCGTAGCTCCCGTCGTAGCGCCAATGGGGCGGCGTGAGGAGCGGCTGCAGGATGCCGTCCAGGGCGAACCAGCCCGGCAGCCCGTGCGGTCCGCTCAGCTGTGAGGCGACCGGTCCTCCCGCAAGGACGTGGGCCTCGAGGGCCTCGACGACGGCGCTGCCACTCCCCCGGCGGGGAGGGGCCTCGGTGAGCCGGAGCCACAGCGCACCGCCCCCCGCCCGGATGCGCCCGGTCGGCAGTCGCACTGTGACCCTCGTGGCGGCCGGGCGGAACCTGAGGTCGACCGGCGCGCCGTGGCGCAGGGCGATCTCGGCCGTGACGTCCGGGAGCGGGCCGCCCTCGGGCTCGGCGAAGCGCACGCAGAGTGCGTCGATGGTGACGGGCCCGGGGAGCTCAAGGGTGGTCGGTGCCGAGTCCGAAAGCCGCCAGGGACCCGAAGGGGGGTAGGGCGCGAAGTCGACCTGATCGCCGAATTCCTGGTCGACGGCGTTCGAGCCGGGGGCACGAGGGGGCCCCGTCGGGAGTGGCGAGGTCGCCGGACCAGCCTCGGCCCTCCCGAACAGTGAGGGGAGCGTCGCAATCACCCGCAGGTCGAGGGAGTCGAGCGTCTGCCCGGCGAGGGCGGACGGGCGGATGTTCTGCACTTCGTGGGCACCTGTGAGCGTCTCGTAGGCGTTCGAGACGATCGACCCGTAACCCTGTACGGAGGTCATGTGCCGCAGGATGACGAGGTCGTTGGCGCCGAGCTTGTCGAGCAGCTCCAGCGGATGGCGGACGGGTTGCTGTTGCGGGTTGAAGACGGCGATCCTCCCCTCTGAGCCCCCGGCGGCGGCAAGGGCTCTCGAGGCAGGGTTCGAGAGGGCGAGGGTGCCGGGTTGGGCCGGCTGGTAGGAGGCCATCGAGAGGAAGAGCGCCACGTCCGCCAGCACGATGCCGGCGGCGAGGGCACGCTGGCCGAGCCGGCGCCGGAATCTGCGCCTGAGCGCCAGCACGGCGGCGGCGATCGCGATGGCGAGAACGGCGGCGTAGTAGGGGGTGGTCAGCCGCGCCAGCGTCGGCGAGTAATGGTTGGTGCCGAGATCGCCCTCTAGTGACCTCGTGGCGAGGTACATGGCTGCGATGAGACCGACCGCCGCCAAGCTCGGCAGGACGGCGGCTACGCGCTCGGGCGGGCTCAACAGGTTGGGCCAGTTCCGGCGCCGGGCGGCGCCGTCTTCGAGGACCGGGCGCTCCTTCGGGCGCAGGCTGTCGACGAAGATCGCCACGAGCGCGCAGAGGGCCACGTCAGCGATGCCCATGTTGCGGTTTTGCAGGCGCTGTCCGCCGTACAGGGGGACGTGGACGAGGAGGTGACCGAGCGGCGTCGTCGTGCCGAGGGCGAGGACGACGCCGACGGCGAGCATGACGACGAAGACCCCGGCGGCGGGGGCGTCCGGCCGGCGTCGACGCATCAGGCGAACGACGATCACGCACAGAGCGGCGAGGGGGAGGAGGCCGACGCCGTAGCTCAGCTCCGCCAGGTTGTAGTTGCCCGAGTAGCCGGGCAGGCCGAAGTTGTGGTTGCCGCCGAAGAGGAACGGGACCACCGCAAAGGCGAGCTCGCCGATCGTGACCGAGCCGGCCGAGTACCAGCGGAGGCTGTGGAGCGGTCGCTGCGAGATGTGCAGGAAGGCAAGTCCGGGCAGCCACTGGGGAGCCGAGACCAGGACGCCGAGGGCGATCGCGGCGAGGAGGGCGAGGAGGAAGCGAGGGGCTTTCGTTCTCTTTCCGACGTGGCGACGCACCAGCTTTGCGACGAGGAAGACGAAAGCCACAACGGCGCAGTTCGAGGGCGCCCTGGGGTCGCCCGCCAGCACCGCCAGGCCGCTGGCGACGCCGAAGAGCGCCACAGGCCAGGCCATGTCGGCGAGGCGCTCCTTCCTCGACATGAGCTCGATGGCGAGCAGGACGAACGGGGCGAAGGCCATGCCCTCGTAGAGACCGAGGTGGACGTTCTGTCCGCTCATGAACCCGGTGTCGGCGAAGACGAGCCCGCCGAGCAACGACGCCAGAGGCGAGCACGCCTGGCTGCGAAGGAAGGCGAACATGCCGATCCCGGCCAGCGCGCCGGTAACCACGACGTTGACTTCCCAGGCGGCTACTCCGGGGAGCAAGGCGAAGAGCCATGTGCCCGGGTACATCGCCCCGGCGTTCCAGCCCGCGAGCAGGGGGGTGCCGCTCCAGATGGCAGGATTCCACAGCGGCAGGCTCCCGTGGCGCAGCAGCTCGCCGACGAGCACGCGTAGCGGATAATTCTGGTTGAGGTTGTCGCCGCCCATGATGGGGTGGCCGGCGAATGCCCACGGAAGCTGAAGGACCGCCGGCAGCGCCGCCAGCACTAGGACGGCGAGGCGGTCTCCGGCACTGAAGCGGGCGATCAGGCCCCGTCGTCGTGTCATGTGCCGGCTCAGTACCTTACCGGCACGGGTGCCGCTACCACGTGTTTCGTCCCGTCGGCGCCACGGCCTCCCCGGTGGTTTCGGGCCCGGCGGCGGAGCTCGTCGCCTGCTCCGACGCGACGGCGGTGGCCACGTCTTTCGGGTAGGTGCGACGCGTCGTGAACAGGATCACGGCCGCGGCGAAGGCAGGCACGAGCATGATGATGAAGGTGAGGTGCAGACCCTGGGCGTTGTGCAGGGCCACTCCGGAGGGGCGCCCGAGCTCGCTCGTCGGGCTGCCGAGCTTGGTGGAGACGAACCCGAAGAGGAGAGGGGCGATCGCCTGGAAGGAGGCTTGCAGGGCAGTGCGCACCGACTCGGCACGGCCCCACAGCCGCGAGTGCATGATGTCGAGCCGGGCGGCGTCAAGGGGGGGATTGGCCCCACCGAGCCCCGCCGCTCCTACGAAGGCGAGCGCCATCTCGGAGATGAGCGGGCCGGTGAGCAGTCCGACCAGGAGAAAGATGACTGCCACCATGAACGCGACCGCCGCCACCCACACCCGTCCCGAGACGACGCCGGCCCTCACGAGGCGGTCGGCCACCCGACCGGAGACGAGGACGCCGACGACGGCGCCGATCCCGATGACGATGAGCAGGGTGCTGGCGGCGGCCTGGCCGAGCCCATAGCGGCCCCGCAGGTACTCGACGGCGAAGGTCCGGAGCCCGTCGAAGTAGAAGTAGCCAAGCGCCGACGCCAAGATGAGGCGTCGGTTGGTCGGTATGGACAGGACGTAGCGCACCGCCCACCAGAGCGTCCTCGGCGTGGGGTCGCTGCGAAGCACGAGCTCCTCTCGCGGAGGGATGTCCCTGGCGAGCACCTCCTCTTCCACGATGCCCTTCGCCTCCGGCTCCGCCACGATGTCTCCGGCACCCGGCACAGAGGCGTCCGCGGCTGCCGACGCATCCTGGGGCACCCCGGCCGGAGAGACGGGGACCGGGCTCGGGATCGCCTCGGTGCCGATAGCCATGCGGCTCTGCCCGCCGCGGGTCGGCTCGGGGAGGTATCGCCAGATGACGTAGGCGATGGCGAGGCCGGGGACGATCAGCCAGGCGAAGGAGATCCGCCAGCTGAGGGCGCCGAGATCGCCCGAGACGAGGATGCCGATCCCCGCTCCGACGAGCTCGCCCGTGAGGACGAACCCCCAGATGCGCCCACGCTCGGCCGGCTCGAAGTAGTCGCCGACGAGGGACGCGACCGCGGGCCCGGCGGTCGCCACCACGGCACCGAGGGCCACGCGAGTGAGGAGGAGCCACAGGTAGGACTGGGCCATGGAGCCGGCGAGCTCGGCGGAGCACCACAGCAGCACGCTGAAGGTGAGGAGGCGGGTCCGGTTGCGCCGATCGACGAGGATGCCGACCGGCAGCGTGGCGCCTATCCCGATGGCAGACGAGAGCGTGACCATGAGCCCGATGCCGGCGTTCGACACGTGGAACGCCTGCTCGAGGGGGGTGGCGACGGCGCCCACGGTGGCCGAGTCGGCCGCCTCGAGGGCGAGCACGCAGGCGAGCAGCGCGATGACCCTGAGCCGCGCAGGTCCGCCCACGGCTTTGGAAAGGCGGGCGTGACCACGATGGAGCCACCGCTGACACGTGCGCTTCAGCTTCAGGCGTAGCCGCGCCCGCATAGGTGCCTGTCGGGCGCTCATGACCTCACCGCCTCCTTGTGGTCTCGTGGGCGGCCTGGTCCCGAACACCTACCCAAAGTGGGTACGCGCAGCTGCGCCGGGGCGGCTGGTGTGCCCGCGGTTTTGCTACCCAGGCGGCAGGAGCGCCACACCAGGGGCCTGCCGGCCCCCTCGGTTCAGGAGCAGGCGGGCGGTGCCCTCAGCT
>JBOGHY010000201.1:0-11212 GCA_050742375.1 Acidimicrobiales bacterium
GCCCCCGACACTGCCGAGAGGGACCGGCTGGCGCTTTCCGAGGGGGATCGTCCAGGCCGTGACGGCGCTGGGGTTGGAGGGGCGGGGGCGGACGCATGTGACGCGTCCCAGCTGGGTCGTGATGGCCCAGCGCAGAGGGATGATCCGGACACTGCCGTGGCCGCCAGCCCGGAAGGGGCCAACCGAGACAGGCGACCTGGGCACCGTGATCGTGGCGGCCTGGCCGCTGGTGAGGGCAATCGGCCCGAAGCCAACAGGGGGCGAAGCCGCCTCGAGGCTGTGAGGAGCGGCGCCGTGGGCGCCGAGCGTGAGATCCGAGAGCGTGCCAGAGAGCGAACCGGTCACGGTGAGGAGAGCGCCCACGAGGGATGCCGGAACTATGGCGGAGGCCTGCACGTCGACGACCGAAAAGGACTGCCCAGGGGCGAGCGCCTGGGGCGCCGAGCCAGTGATCGCCACGTCTATGGACTGGTGCCCGATGACCGGGAATCGGCAGTCGTAGTTGGCGTTCAGGGTCGTGACGCGAGGACTGCCGGCCGCGGAGGCGATCGGCGTCGCGACCGCCCCCCCTGCGACCGCACCGGCCACCATGCCGAGCGCGACGCCGAGAAGGCGCATCGTCCATCCGAGCTTCGGCACAGGCTCCCCTTCTGTGTCGCCGAACGAGACGACCCACATATCTCTGGTGGCCGCCCGGCGCAGGACTCAGGTCCGCGCATGTCAGTTGTACCCGCCCGGCCCGTGCGAAAACAGGCCCTGGACAGGTATTTCACGAAGCGATGTGGAGCCGCCACCCTGAGTGCCGGAATCGCGTCGCTCGAGGGCGGGAGCTAGCTCCAGACGCCCACGGACAGTGAAGGCGACATCACGAAAGGTGGTCGCGGCGTCGTCGTCGCGCGGTCCTTTGGGTCCTGCGGGTCTTGCTGTCGCCGGCGCGGGCGGTCTTCTCCCAGGCGTACTCGCGGCCGATGAGCCCGTCCAACCACGCCTTTGTGCAGAGCGCGATCGATACGAAAAAGAGCGGCAGGAAGTAGACGAGCCCGCGCACGCGGCTCCGGTCCGCCCGAGCGATCAGCAGGCCCCCGCCGAGCTCCATGAGCGGCCCGAGGAAGAGAAGCATCCAGAGCACGAAGAGGTCGACCCCGAAGGGCGCACGGGCGAGCCCCCCGAGCCAGGTCACCGCCAGGACGAGGCCGAGCGCCGAGATCACCGGAACGTGGAAGGCGAGGAGGAACATGGTGGTCTCGACCTTCTGGCCGAAGCTGAACTGCCTCGAGCGCCAGATGGGCCGGTGGTAGTCGCGCCAAACCTGCTGATGGCCCCGCGCCCAGCGGTAGCGCTGGCGCCAGTAGCGGGCGACGGTGGTGACCCCCTCCTCCTCGTCGACGGCCGTCACGTCGTAACGAACCCGGTAGCCCGCCAGCACCACCCTGATGGTGAGGTCTGTGTCCTCTGTGACCGAGGCCGTGCTCCAGCCGCCGATCGAGCGCAGCACGTCGGCCCGCACGGCGCAATTGGCTCCCCCGTAGGCGGGCAGGTTGAAAAGCGCCTGACGGCCGTACTCGTTCACGAGGTAGCCGGCGAGGTAGTCGACTCCGACGAGCTCTGTGAGGGGCGAGTCCGCCGTGTTCGAGATCTCACAGCGCCCCTGCACCGCTGCCACGCCGTCTTCCTCGAAGTGTCGGACGAGGCGCCGCAGCACGTCAGGCCGGGGGCGGTGGTCGGCGTCGAAGACGACGACGATCTCGCCGGTCGCCTCGGCGAGACCGCAGTTGAGCGCGGCGGGCTTGCCTCCGCCGGCACCTTTGACCCGGTGGACCACGAGGATCGGCGCCGCCCTCGACAGGCGGTCGAGCATCTCGGCGGTCCCGTCGCTCGAACCGTCGTCCACGATCACGAGCTGGAGCGCCTCGCCGGGATAGTCGAGGCGTACGAGCCCGTCGACGAGGCGCTCCACGACGGCGATCTCGTCGCGGCAGGCGACGATCACGCTCACCGTAGGCTGGTAACCCGTCTCGACGAGTGGGACGGCAAGATCGCTCGGGGCGCTGCGGAAAGCCGCCATCGCAAAGGCGAGATGGCGGATGAAATATGCGAAAAAGACGATCTGGACCACGATCGCCGCCACGGTCACGACCGACTGCAGCCCCGTGAGGGCGATCGCGAGGACAACCACACCTGTGGCACCGAGCAGCGTCCACGGCGCCGGTGCCGGGGCCAGTCTGGCCGGGACGATCACCTGCGGGCGGCCGGTCAGCATGGCGCCTGCGAACTTGCGCCGACGAGGAGGGGCTCGACGAGGCCGGCCGCGCCGGAGAAGTCCGGCGCCACGGCCCATGTGCGCGGGTGGTCCCCACGACCTTTGTGCTCGCCCGTCCTCACCCGGACAGCCCGCATCCCGGCGCGCGCCGCCCCCTCGATGTCTTTGTCGGGCCGGTCTCCGATCACGACCGTCGCAGCCGGCATAGAGCCGAGCGAGCGCAGTGCCATAAGGAACGGAGCCGCGTCCGGCTTTCGATGCTCCCGGCCGAGCTCGTCCGAAAGGACAACCACCGACAGGTACTCCTCCACGCCGGTCGCCACCAGCTTGGACCGCTGGCACAAGGGGGCCCCGTCGCTCACGAGGGCGATCGGGACGCGTCGTGCCAGCATGGCGAGGGCGTCGCGCACCCCCGGGTAGGTGGGAAGGCGCGCCGGTGCATAGGCCCGGAAGACGTCGACGAGCTCCTCGACAACCACCACGCCGGCACCGACGCCGGCGAGGGCAAGCGCCTCGTCGATCACCCTGCCGGTGTCCGACCCGCCCGACAACGTCACCGACAGCGCCCGCCGTAGCGCCGCCGGGTCGACGCCGTTTTCGGCGGCGCGCCAGGCCACGGCGTCGCAGGCACCATCGAGCCAGGCGGCCTGGGGGAACAAGGTGTCGTCGAGGTCCACCACGAGCGCCTCGATCGCCGCCGCGGCGCCAAGAAGGCGAGCCTCGCTCATGGACGACTGGCCGGCGCCCTACGCGCCGGAGCCTCTGATCCAGATGCGAGGGGTGCCGGCCCCGCGGCGAGCGCCTCCGGCAGGTGAGACGGTCCCGGCTCCTCAAGGCGCAGGAGCTCCCAGGTCGCCTCCTCGGCGAGCAGTCGTGCCACCCGCTTGGACGTCTGGCCGTCGCCGTACGGGCAGGGAGTAGCCGCCACCCGCGCCTGCTCGCCCTCCTCGGCAAAGCGCGAGGCCGCCTCGAGGGCGGCGTCCACGTCGAGACCGACCAGGCGCGAGATCGACAGCTCGACCGACTCCCAGCGCGGCGTGGACCGGCGCAGCACGACCGCCGGGACGCCGAAGTAGGACGCCTCCTCCTGCACTCCCCCCGAGTCGGTGACGACGACTCTCGATGCCCGCAGCAGCCCGAGCATCTCCCCGTAGGGAAGCGGCACCCTCAGGTCGACGCCGGGCGCGGCGAGGCGACCGAGCAGTCCGGTCGCCTCGAGGCGGCTGCGGGTCCGGGGATGGAGCGGGAAGACCACCGGCCCGAGCAACTGGGCAAGTCCTAGGACGAGATCGACCAGGAGAGAGAGGCGGACCGGGTCGTCGACGTTGGTCGCCCTGTGAGCCGTCACGAGCGTGCCCGAGCGCCTGGCGGGGGGGAGCGGATCGAGCCCCATCTCGATGAGGACGTCGACGACGGGGTTTCCGACGACCTCGATGCGATGCGAGTGCACGCCCTCGTCGCGTAAGAACCGGGCGGCGAGCTCGGTAGGCGCGAGGTGCAGCGAAGCGCATGCGGCGGCCACCTTGCGGTTGACCTCTTCCATCGAGGTGGCGTTGAAGGAGCGAAGGCCCGCCTCGAGATGGGCGACAGGGACGCGATGGCGCCGTGCCGACAGCGCGACGACGGGCACGGTATTGGTGTCGCCGAGAAGGAGCACAAGGTCGGGACGGCGCCGATCGAGCTCGCGCTCGACAGCCGTTGTCATCGCACCGAGGCGCTCGGCGCTCTCGCCGACCAGATGGAAGCGCTCGTCAGGGACGAGGCCGAGGTCGGCAAAGAAGGAGTCGGTCATCGCGGCGTCGTCGTGCTGGCCGGTGGCGAGGGTGCGAACCTCGTGCCCCGCTTCCCAAAGCGCCCTTACCACGGGTGCGAGCTTCACGATCTCGGGGCGAGTCCCGAAGGCAACCAGCAGTCGCTTTGGCGGCGCCGCGGCCGGCGTTGACGCGGTCATCTCAGCTCTCGAAGACGTCCTCGAAGTAGCGCATCATCGTCACCCCGGGACGGTAGACGCAACGCTCGGGACGCATCGCCATTCCCCTCACCCCGCGGACGTACTCGCCGACGAGGTCGGCGCCCGCCGCCAGGCTGAGCGGCAGGCCGCCCGAGAAGCGGGGGTTCACCTCGACGAAGCAGATGCTGCCGTTCGGGGCCACGAACCCCTGGACGTTGGCCGCCCCGACCAGCTCGAGCGCCTCGAGGAGCTTGGCCAGGGCGGTCACGAGCTTGCCGTTCGCAAAGGTCTCGCCCCGGGTCGATATCCCGCCGCGGGTCTGCAGTCGCCAGCGCGGGACGGCCCCGACGACCTCACGGGCAGGCGACAACAAGACGTCGACGGTGAATTCCCGACCGGGAACACGACTCTGGACGATCGGATCGGGCACTTTCGACAGGGCGTAGGCAAGCGAGGCGTCGTCGTCGGCGAGGACGACGTCACGCGAGCCCCGCCCGAAGCGGGGCTTTATCACCCACGGGGCCGGGACGCCGTCGGCCGAGCCGAGGTTTGTCGGCGGCACCGGGACGTCGGCGGCCTGAGTCACCTTGGCGAAGCGCCACTTGTCGGTGCAGTCGAGCACCCGGTCCGGGTCGGGCACGAGCGCGGCGACGCCCGCCTGCTCGAGGGCGTCTTGCTCGGCGGCGATCGCCACGAACTCCTCGGCGACCGTGGGCACCACGGCGGTGGCGCCGGCGGCGGTGGCGGCCCGACAGAGCGAGGCGACGTAGCCCGGGGCAGAGAAGCGCTCGATGAGGGCATACTCGTCGCCTAGTCGAAGGCCGACGGCAAGGGGATCGACGTCGGCGGCGACCACCCGGTGTCCGGACGCCCGCAGCCAGCGGATGACGGCCACGCCGGCCGGCCCGCCGGCGCCCGTCACTAGAACCGTCGCCGGGCTCGGGTCCTTCGGTGCCAATCGCCACCACCGCGGCTCGACGGGCGGGGCGCCTTCCCCGGCCCCGTCAGCGGCGCCATCGCCGGACTCCGGCTCGACTGCAGGCCCGTCGCTCGCCTTTGCGAGCTGGCGATGAGCCCACAGCCGCAGCTCTACGAGCGCCTCGTCGGCGGCCGGCTCCCATTGCGCCCGCGCCACCACCTCGGCGAGCGTCCGACGGATCTCGGGATCGGTCTCGGCGCCAGCACGCTCGCGCAGCACAGACGAGTAGGAGGCGACGCCTTCCGAGGCGATTATGTGGAGGGCGGCCAGGCGCGACTCGCGCTCGGGGCTCCTGAGCGCGCTGCGAATAGCGTTGCGAGCCCCGCGGCGGGCCGTGAGGCGCCAGGTGAGGGCGGCGCCCACAAGGGCGGCGCCGGCGACGGCCGTGCCGAGCTCGGCAGATCCGTTCACGCCGACGCACCGGCCGTAGCTCCAGCTCGAGTGCGTGACGTCGCGCTCGGCGAGGGTGCCTCGGCCGGGCTGGGGGCGCGGCGGGCGGCCCGCGGCGAGGGAAGCAGGACGAAGAGCATGAGGGCGAAGCCGCCGATCGTGTAGGCGAAGCCGAAGATGCTCCCCGCCCAGTCGTGGAAGAGAACAAGGGAGCTTCGCCCGAACAGGACGCCCGCCCCGATCGACAAGTCGATGCGAAGGAGGTTGCCGACAAAGATGGCCACGGCGGCGAAGCAGAAGGCGAGGAGCCGGCTTCGGGGAGCGACGAGCCGTCGAGGCAGGACGGCCGCCAGGCAGCCGAGCGTGAGGATGGAGGCGAGAGACGAGCACGACGGCGACATCTCGACAAAGAAGCCGGAGGCGTGCACGGGCACCACGAGGGCGGCCGTCCCTACCACCTCCGGCACCCGGTGGACCCCGACAAGACGCATGGCGGCGACGTCGACGGCGAGCTCCCGGGCTCTTGCCACTCCCTGCAGGACGAAGAAGGCGACGGGCGTGGCGCTCACCACGAACAGCACCCGCACCCAGACTCGCACCCGCTGAGAGCCCATCAACTCACGCCTCCCGACGGGATGGACGAAAGCCGCCCCGGTGCCCAATCGCCCGCCGCCCGGGCATCTGATGTTAGCTGTGGCTGGGCCCTGAGCTGGCAACACTACGATGAGGGCGCCGGTGGGGGGCTGATCTCGGCGAGGAGGGATCGACGAAGGTGACGACCGAGGAGGCGGTGGCGGCGCGGACGCCGGCCGATGTCGAGGCGGCACCCGGCTCCGCCGGAGGAGCTTCGATCCTGGCGGCGGCGCTTCTCTCCAACCTCGAGACCGTCGTGCGGGGCGTGAAGGGCGCCTGCGTCATGGCCGTCACCGCCGTGCTTGCGAACGGCCACCTGCTCATCGAAGACGTGCCGGGGGTCGGCAAGACGATGCTCGCCAAAGCCGTTGCCGCCTCGATCGGCGCCCGGCTCGCCCGCATCCAGGGCCATCCGGACCTGCTGCCCTCCGACATCACCGGCGTCAGCGTCTACAACCAGGCGGCGGACTCGTGGGAGTTCCGCCCTGGTCCGGTCTTCGCCAATGTGGTGCTGTTCGACGAGCTGAACCGCACGCCGCCGCGCAGCCAGGCAGCCCTTCTCGAGGCGATGGAGGAGGCCCAGGTCAGTGTCGACGGCGAGTCGTGGCCGCTGCCTGCGCCCCACCTCGTGCTCGCCACCCAGAACCCGGTCGACCAGGCGGGCACCTATCCACTCGTCGAGAGCCAGATGGACCGCTTCCTGCTCGCCACCCGCCTCGGCTATCCCGACGCCGAGACGGAGGCGGCGCTCGCCGTCGACCACGGTGCGGATGCGTCGCTCGACTCGCTGCGACCGGTCTGCAGCCCTGAGGGGTTGTCGGCGGCACAGGCGGCGGTGGCGGCGATAGCCGTCGCCCCCGCCATCGCCTCCTACGCCGTCTCGATCGTCGCAGCCACCAGGCGACGCCCGGAGCTCCGCCTCGGGGCCAGCCCCCGGGCGAGCATCGGGCTTCTCTCCGCCGCGCGAGCGATGGCAGCCTTGAAGGGAAGGAGCTACGTCGTCCCCGACGACGTGAAGGCGATCGCGAAGCCCGTGCTTGCCCACCGCGTCGTCACCGACGCCTCCGGCACCGGTGCCTTCGACGCCGGCGCCGCCGTCGTGGGCGCCATACTTCAGGAACTGCCGGTCCCCCGTCCGTGAGCCGGCCCGGGGCGGGGAGCGAGCATCGGCCCGCCCGAGCGCGCTCCACGCTTGCGGCCCGAGCGCCCCGGCCCGAACACGCGCTCGTCCCCGTCGCCGGGGCTGTGGTCCTGATGCTTTCTTGGGCCGCGGTCGCCCACGCCAGCGGATCGGGCTGGGTGCAGGCCGTCGGGGCGCTCGCGGCGGGCATCCTCGCCGTCGGCTTGTGCTGGCCGGCCTTCGCCGCCCGACGGCTCGAGGTCACTTGCGTGAGCTCCCCGAGGGACGCCACGAGTGGCGCCCAGCTCGGCGTCGTCCTCGAGGGCAATGCCTCCATGCGCCTCACACCGCTCGTCCCGAGCGGCCCGCCGGTGCACCTCGGGCGGTCGGGGCCGGCAGAGATCCGGCTCCTGCCGCCCTACCGAGGAAGCCTCGAAGCTGTGCGGGTGCGGCTTTCCACGGCGGCGCCGCTCGGGCTTTTGTGGTGGTCCGTCGAGCGGGAGGTGAACCTCGACAGCGCGGTCCTCGTGGCGCCTCGCCCGTCCGGCCCGGCGTGGGCTGGGCAGGGAGGCGAAGACCGTGACGCCGGCTCCGGACGCCAGCGCGTCGCCCTGCTCGGAGACATCCGTCAGGTCCGGCGCTACCGGCAGGGAGACAGCAGGCGCCGGGTCCACTGGACCGCCACGGCGCACGCGGGCACCTTGATGGTGCGGGAGTCCGAGGAGCAGCCGTCCCGGCCGGTCGTCGTCCAGGCCGACCTCGCCGGTGAGCCCGAGGCCACCGAGGAGCGCGCCTCGATGGCGCTCGGAGCCGTGAAGGCGCATCTCGCCGGCGGCGGCGGTGTAGTCCTCGTCACGAACGAGGAGGGCCGCCAAGTCTCTGGAGCCGTCGCCGACGTTGCCGCCGCCGGGCGGCGACTGGCGAGAGCGGGCGACAATCCATACGAGGATCTGCGCGCCCTCGGTCACCGGCGCTCTCGGGGGGCCCCGCCGGGCGGAGCTCCGCCAGCCCGAGCAGTGTGAGCGGCTCGTGACGACGGCGGCGCGCCCGCGTCGGTTCGAGCGCGTGAGACGGGCGAACGCGCCCCTCCCGCCCGAGGACTCCGTCATCTTCCGCCTCGCCACCCTGGTGGCGGTCCTCGTCGGCATACTCGCCTGTGCCGAGGTCGGCGAGCTCTCCGGCCCGACGGCCGCCCTCGCCTGCGTGGCCGTGGCCGTGGGCATGATCTTCTCCTACGCCGGGAGACGCGCTCCTCACGGCTGGGTAAAGCTCGGCCTCGCCCTCGCCGTCGTCGGTGTCTTCGCCGTCTTTGTGACCCAGGTCTTCGGCGCCGCCAGCACGGGCGAGCTCTCCTCGATCGAGGTGCCGCTCGCTGGGCTCTTCACCTGGGTCCAGGTGATCCACTCCTTCGACGTGCCGGCACGGCGCGACCTTCTATTTTCGCTGGCGGCGGGCGTGGCCCTCCTCACGGTCGCCGCCGCCCAGGCCGTCTCGGCCGGGTTCCTCGGCTTCGTGGCGGTGTGGCTCGCTTCGACGCTCATAGCACTCGGGTGCTCATGGAGATCTATGAACGGCGGAAAGGGGGGGCTTTCTGTCATCGGGCTCGCCGCCGCTTCGGTGCTCGTCGTCGTCATCGGCCTCGGTGTCGAGGCCCTGCTTCCACCCCCGCGGGCGTCACAGGCCATCTCGCTGCCGAGCTCGATCATCTCCTACCTGTCCCTTCCCAACCCGGGCGGGCTCAGCGAGGGAGGCGCGCACCCGGCCGAGCCGGCCAAGGCGGGCTCGGCCGCCGGGGCGACCCGCATCGGCGGCTACGTGGGCTTCGCCGGACCGCTCGACACGGCGATCCGCGGCTCGCTCGGCACGAGCGTGGTCATGCGGGTGAAGGCGGACCGGCCCGGCTACTTCCTCGGGATGACCTTCAATCACTGGGACGGTCAGAGCTGGACCGAACGGGCGGTCGGCTGCCGGACGAAGGAGATATCGACGGGATCGCCCTTCGTCGTGGCCAGCGGTGCGAGCCCCGGCGCGCCGAACGTGCAGACCTTCTATGTCAACCAGTCGCTTCCGAACCTGCTTTTCGGCACCTCGGTGCCGGACCTCGTCTACTTCCCCGACCACGACCTCTACCTCGGCTGCGACGGTTCCATCCGCTCGGCCGTGGCGATGACGCCCGGCACCGTCTACACCGTCGTCTCGGCCGACGACGAGGCGCCGCTCCCGCGCCTTTTGCGCGACCACGCCAGCCCGGCAGCCGCCCGCGCGGGGGTAGGCGGCTCGGCCCTGCAACTCCCGCACCCCTACCCCCGGGTGCGCGCCCTTGCCCGCTCCATCATCTCCCGCGCCCGGGCGACCGCTTCGATCGCCGCCCGGGTGGCGGCCCTCGAAGGCTGGATGGCTGTCCACACGCGCTACTCGACCGACATCCCCCCGCTTCGGCCGCACGAGGACGCCGTCGACGCCTTCCTCTTCGGCTCCCGGGTCGGCTACTGCGAGCAGATCTCGACGGCGCTCACCGTCATGCTGCGCAGCCTCGGCATCCCCGCCCGCGAGGCGATCGGCTACGTGCCCGGACCGTTCGACCCGCTATCGGATCTCTACGAGATCAGGGCAGACGACGCACATGCCTGGGTACAGGTGCACATCCCGGGCTACGGATGGCAGAACTTCGACCCGACCGCCCAGGTCCCGCTCGCGCCGGCGGACCCCGGCACCGTGCTGCTCTCCGACGTCGGCCACACCCTCGACGGGCTCCCGTGGGCTCCCATCGGGGGCAGCCTCGCCTTCATCGGCAGCGGTGCCCTCGTCGAGGTCGGTCGCCGGCGCCGCAGGGCACGGCCGGCCACCTGGGCGGCCCGGGCGGCGGCGCGTCTCGAGCGCCTCGGCGCCCGGACTGGGCTGCCGAGGGGGGCCGCCGAGACGCTCGGCGAGTACGGCGAGCGCCTGGCCGAGCGGGCGCCTTTCAGGCCCGGTAGGAAGCCCGCCGGCTCTGAGCGCATCGCCAGCGTGGTGGCGGCCGTCAACGAGGCGGCCTGGCGCCCGCCGGAGCGAGACGCCGCGGCCGTCGTGGCGAGTGCGCCTGGGGCCGCACCTGCGGGCAACGGCGGCGATGCGCAGGTGGGAAGAGCCCTCGACGAGCTGCCCCACCTCCTCCGCCGCCGGCCGTGGTCGGCGCCGCGGCGCGCCGCCGCGGCGCTCAGGAGAGGTCGAGAGCGAGCGCCTCGGCGAAGCTCGCCCCCCTGGCGAGAAGGGGCCTGAGCTTCATAAGGGGCCGGGGACGGCCGAAGCTGACCGCTGCCGCGAAGACGCCGTGCCGTCCGAGACAGGCGACGAAGCGTCGCGACTCGAGGCTGCCGTCCACGACCACGACCTGGTCGCTCGGCCCGGGCAGGCCGAGCACCTGGATCTTCACGTCGTACTGGTCCGACCACACGTACGGGACCGGCTCGAAGGGATCTCTCCGCCCGAGCAGTGCCGCCGCCGCGTGCTCCCCCTGCTCGGCCGCCATCGTCCTGTGCTCGACCCGGACGCGGGTGATCTCTCCGCTGCCTGCTCTGAAGGGGAAGGCGGCGATGTCCCCTGCGACAGCGACACCTGGTGCGGCAAGAAGCCTCTCGTCGCAGGCGACGCCGCCGAGGGCGACCTCGAGCCCGGAGCTGCCGAGCCAGCCGACGTTCGGGGCCGCCCCGACACCGACGACGACCGCATCGGCGTCCACCTCGTGACCGCCGGAGAGCGTCGCCACGAGGCGTCCTCCCCCTTTGTCGACGAGGCGCTCGACTGTCTCGCCGAGGTGGAACTTGACGCCCTGGCCGAGATGAAGTGCCAGGCAGGCCCTTCCGGCAAGGGGCCCGAGCGAACGCTCGAGAGGAACAGCCA
>JBOGHY010000202.1:0-12387 GCA_050742375.1 Acidimicrobiales bacterium
GGCGGGAGAGCGGCGCAGGTGACAAGGGGGCGGCATCATGACGGATCGGGCGGCGGTCTTCGACCTGTCGAAGACCTACGTGCATCTCGGGCTCGGGGCGGTCGCCCTGCCGGTGCAGGATTTCTCCTGGGAGCCCGCCTTCCTCGAGCGCTACGCCCGCGAGACCGAGCTCGACGGGCCCGAGGGGCGCCTCGTCTGCATCACCTCGCAAGAGGCCACCTGGGCGAGCTGGGAGCGTCACCCGGCCGGCGACGAGCTCGTGCTGCAGCTGTCGGGGCGTTCGGTCCTAGTCCAGGAGGTGGAGGGAGGCGAGCGCCGCTACGAGCTCTCGCCGGGCCAGGCGATCATCAACCCTCGCAACGTCTGGCACACCTCCGACGTCACCGAACCCGGCTCGGTGCTCTTCGTCACCCCCGGCGCCGGGACACAGCACCGTCTGCGCTGAGGCGAGGGCGCCACACGAAGCCGACGAGGGCGACCACGGCGGCGGCGGCGAGCCCACACAGCGCCGCCAGCTGGCCCGCCACCCAGCCGGGAGGCCGGTAGGAGAACCGGACCGTGCTCCTGCCCGCCGGCAGGCGGACCGACTGCAGCAGCCCCCCCGGCCCGAAGCGCCGAACGGCGAGCGGGGAGGTCACCCCGGAATGCGTGACGGTCGCCTTCCATCCCGGGACCGCCGCCATCGAGCGGACGAGGGTGACCGGGGTAGAGCTCTCGACCCTGACGGACGCGGCGCCGGTCCACTGCGAACCCGACGAAAGCCCCTCGATCCTCCCCGAACCCGCGCGGATCCGGAACCTTGGCGCCGCCGTTCGGTTGACGACGGCGATGAAGGGCCCGACGCGGCCTGCGGGCTCCCAGCCCGGGGCGTTCGCCACGCCGTGGAGGAGCCCGCCCTGAGCGAGGTCGGACGGCAGGGCGAGGAGCACGCGTACGCCGAGGGCCGAGAGGGTTCCGTCCACCGCGGCGGAGCGCTCTACGGAGTCCTGCACATGGGTTCCCGTGGCACGGTCATAAGGCCGCCACATGATCGAGCCGTAGCCGCCGGCCTCGGCGATTCCGGCGACGATTCCGAGATCCGGACCGCCCACCCGGTCGACCGCGTGCCCGTCGGCAAGGCGAGGGTCGGCGACGAGGGCGCGGCCGCTGCCTGCGAGCGCCGCCACGCGGGCCCCCAGCCGCGAGGGCGACAAGAAGGCGGCTTTGAGGGGGGCCAGCGATGACTGGTTGACGTCGAAGACGAGGAGCCCGACGATGACGAGCGCCGCCAGGGCGCGCACCGTTCGCACGGCTCCGAGGCGGCCGGCGCCGATCACGAGAGCGCCGGCGACAAGGGCGAGGGCGGCGCTCACGCCGAGCGCCGGCGCGACCGCAGCCACCGACCAGCCGAGACCACCGATCGTCGCCAGAGCTCCTCCCGCCGCCCGCCCCGAGGCGACCGTCGCCACCACGACGGCGAGCACGATGGCGACCGGCACGAGCCCGGCGGCGGCATCTCCGCGGCCGAGGGCGGCTCTCCGGCGGCCCACCTCGTCGAGGAAGTACCCGAGCAGGAGCGAGGCCGACAGCGCCACCCCGATGAGCGCGCGGCTCGGCAGGCGCGCCATGCCAGACACGGGGAGGGCGGCGACGAGGTGCTCGAGGGGCGTGTGGGCGCCCAAGGCGAGCAGGACGCCCAGGATCCCGACGACGAGGAAGACGCGCCATCGCCATGCCTCCGGCCGCCGCCAGCGCCAGGCGAGCACCGCGACCGCCACGAGGGCGACGATGCCAGGCGCGGCGTCCATCTCGGACAGCTGGTAGGAGCCGGCGAACCGGGCTAGCCCGATCGGGCCGCCGCCGAGCAGGTGCGGCACGAATGCGAGGAGCAGTTGGCCAGGCGACAGCGAACCGCCGGTGATGAAGCCGTAGCCGGGGTGCGACCGCTGCGAGACGCCGACGAAGTCGGCCGCAGGCCACCACTGCACCGCCCCGAGCGCGACCCCGACCGCGACGCCGAGCACCGTCCAGGCGATCAGCCGGCTCCGCTGGAGGCCTCGTCGCTGCCCGTCCGCCGGCTGGGCGACGAGGTGGACGAGGTAGCAGACGTCGAGCAGGGCGGCGTCGATCACTATGTCGGGGCTCGCCGCCAGGGCGGCCCAGCAGACGGCGACCGCCAGCAGCAGGGCGTGGCGCGCCGCTGTGGCAGGCGAGCCGGCAGATCGTGTCGCCAGGCCGTGCAAGGCCACCAGCGTCCAGGGAAGCGCGGCGGCGGCGGCCACGAAGTCGATGTGCACCATCTGCGAGCTGAGGAACCCTCCGAGGGCGTAGCAGGCCGCCGCGATGGCCGAGGCGAGCGGCGAGCAGTCGGTGCGCCTGAGGAAGATCTGGGCTCCGACGGCGGCCAGGCCGAGGAGCGCCACCTCGCCGACGACCCAGGCGGCCAAAGGGGTCAAGGCGGCGAACAAGAGGGTCGTCGGCAGGAGCGCATGGGCGTTGGCGCCTCCGAGCAGGGGGGTTCCCGACCAGATGAAAGCGTCGAACAGCGGTAGGTGGCCGTGACGGAGGATCTCTCCTGTGAGCACTTCGAGGGGGTAGTTCTGGATGGCGTCGTCGCCTGTGACGAGCGGGTACCCGACGGCGGCGGCGACGCCGAGGAAAAGGGCAGGGATGCCGCAGAGCAGGGCCGAGGCGATCCAGTCGGAGCGGCTCCAATGTGGCGTCGTGTGAGGTGGTTCCGCGACTCCGCTCGGATCCGGCGCCGGGTGGAGGTGGGCGAGGCTGCGCACCTCCATGTCAAACGGTACCGGCGTGTGCGACGGCGGTGCGGTCAGAGCTGAGGCCGGCGATGGGCCACGCGGGCCGACATGGAAGGCGCCGCTGTTACGATCTCGGCGACATCACGGCCGGAGAGACGATGACGACCGCCGCCACCCTCAAAAAGGCTCTCGATTCCGCCGACACGGCAAGCCGTCTTGGCCGGTCCCTGCTCGACCGTGGCTGGGCACTAGCCGAGCGCCTGCGCACCCCGCTGCCCGAGGCGCGCCCCTACGTGGAAGGCGAGACGCGCCTTTGGCGCCAGCTCCTCCTACAGTCGGCCCTCGGGCTGTTGGGCACGGTGGCGATCTTGTGGGGCGCCTCCCAGCCGACGTCTCCTTTCACGTTGAACGAGGTCACTCTCGGGAAAAGGGCGTTGCCCGCGGGCATACAGACCTGGTACTTCGGCACCGGCGCGCACGGTCACGAGAGCATCTTCGTCGGCGTCGTCGCCGTCTATGGGGGCATGCTTCTCCTCATCGGCGCGTGGCTGCGCCTCATCCGGATGATCCGCCTGCACCCTGGCATCCCGGTGCGGCGTTTCGTCCCCGTCTTCGTCGTATGGGTGCTGCCGTTGCTCGTCGTGGCACCGTTGTTCAGCCACGACAGCTACAGCTACGTGGCTCAGGGCGAGCAGATCACGCGCCACATCAATCCGTACCAGTACGGGCCTCAGGTGCTCGGCGTCGGCGGCAACGCCTGGGCCTCGCTCGTCGACCCGATATGGACCAACGTCACCTCTCCCTACGGCCCGGTCTTCCTCATGATCGCCGGCGGCATCGTCGCCGTCGTCCATCATGACTACCTCGCCGCCCTCGCCGGCTTCCGGCTGCTCGCCCTGGCCGGCACGGTGCTCATTGCCGTCTTCCTTCCGCGTCTCGCCCGCTCCTACGGGCTCGACGGATCGAAGGCCTTCGTGCTCGTGGTGCTCAACCCGCTCGTGCTCTTGCACCTCGTCGCCGGGTCGCACAACGACGCCCTCATGATGGGGCTCCTCGTGGCCGGCCTTGCCCTCGCACGAGAGCGCCACCCTGTGGCCGGCATCGTCGTGTGCGCCCTGGGCGCGCTCGTCAAGGTGCCGGCGGTCGTCGGCGTCGTCTACATCGGTTGGGACTGGTTGGGAGACGAGGTCCCCTGGCGCCGCCGGGTCCGGCCGGTGGTGACGGCCGGGCTCATCTGCCTGGCCACGATGGCTCTTGTGACCGAGGCGTCGCGCCTCGGATGGGGATGGGTGACGGGGCTGACCAACCCGGACACG
The DNA here is from genome assembly GCA_050742375.1 of Acidimicrobiales bacterium. Lineage (GTDB taxonomy): Bacteria > Actinomycetota > Acidimicrobiia > Acidimicrobiales > Bog-793 > JAKATT01. The sequence goes on from JBOGHY010000202.1 coordinate 4,055, forward strand.
GTGCGCTCGTGGATGGATCCCGTCACCGCCGTCGGCCTGGCGGCGGGGAAGATCATCTCTGGCATCGGCTTCGGAGACCACACGCATGTGCTCGTTAGCCTGGCTCGCCTGCTCGGCTTCCTGTGCGCCGGCGCCATCGGGGCACGGCTGCTGTGGCGGGCGCGGGGCCGCGGCAGCCTGCGGGCTCTCGGCCTCACGATGCTCGCCGTCGTTCTTCTCGGCCCCGTCGTCCAGCCGTGGTACCTCGTCTGGGGGATCATCCTCCTCGCGCCGCTCGCCGAGGGAAGGACGCGGGCTGCGATCGTCGTGCTCTCGATCGTCTCGTCCTATCTCGGGCTGCCGGGTGGCCGGGTGCTCCTGCACCAGCTGGCGGTGACCAACCCCTTCGTCGTTCTCGGGTTGCTGGCGGCCCTCGCCGTCGTGGCCGGCGTGCCGCTTCTTCCCCGCTTCCGCCAGCTGCTCCGCGAGCGCCGCCAAGGTCTCGGCCCGGCGGCTACGGACGGGCCTTCCCTGGAGAAGCCGGCCGAGCTCACCCTCCCTCTCGGCTGACTGGGTCATGCTCGCGGTCACCGACTGGGTCGCCGCTGCGGTTGGCTCGCCTACGTCTTTGGCAGCAGCATCCGCTGGACCACGGTGACGTCAAGGAAGCGCCCGAACTTGCGGCCGACCTGCTTTTCGACTCCGAGTATCTCGAAGCCGCACGTCCTGTGGAGGGCGATCGAGGCTTGCTGGTCGCCCACGATGCGACCGATGACCGAGTGGAAGCCATGGCTCCTCGCCGTGTCGACGGCGGCAGACAGCAGTGCCCTGCCGACGCCCTTGCCACGGTGGTCGCCGGCGACGTAGACGGAGTCCTCGACCGCAGTCGCGTAGCCGGGCCGGGGACGGTAGGGCGAGAGGGAGGCGAAGCCGACGATGGCGCCCTCGATCTCGGCCACGATCGCCGGGTAGACGCCGCAGTGGTCGGCCATCCAGGCGGCCTGCTCGCCGGGGGTGCGTGCCACGAGGTCGAGCGTGGCCGTAGAGGTGGTCACCTCGACGTTGTAGATGGCACGGATCGACTCGGAGTCGGCAGGGACTGCGCGCCGCACGAGCATGGCGGCGAATGGTACGGGATGGGTACAATCCTGCGGGCGAGGCGGCGGCCGCGTGCGACCCGCCGGTTTGCCCCCTTAGCTCAGTCGGTAGAGCACAGCCATGGTAAGGCTGGTGTCGTCGGTTCGATTCCGACAGGGGGCTCGGGGCGGCGTAGCTCAGTCGGTCAGAGCACACGGCTCATAATCGTGGGGTCGCGGGTTCGAGTCCCGCCGCCGCTACCAAAAAGCTCGGAGGGACGATCAGATGGCGAAGAACGAGAAGCGTGTCCAGGTCACGCTTGCCTGCGAGGTGTGCAAGAGGCGCAACTACATCACCACGAAGAACAAGCAGAACGACCGAGACCGCATCGAGATGAAGAAGTACTGCCGTTTCGACCGCCGCCACACCTTGCACAAGGAGACGCGCTGAGCCCGAGCGTCCGCTCCTCCGCCCGATGACCACCGCCCCTGCCGCCGCCGTCCGCGACGCCGGTGCAGCGCGCCCGCTCCGCCCGCTCCGCCCTCTCGACGTCGAAGTCGACGGGCTGGTCGAGCTCGCGAGAGGTGGCGATCTCGACGCCTTCGAGCGGCTCGTAGAGTGGACCACCCCGACCTGCTACTCCCTCGCCTTCCGCCTCCTCGGCAACGAGGAGGACGCCCGCGATGTGGTCCAGGACGCCTACCTGCGGGCCTTTCGGGGTCTCCGCCGCTTCCGGGGGGACGCCAGCTTCGCGACCTGGCTGCACCGCATCACGGTGAACTGCGCCGCCACTCACCTCGATCGGCGGGCGAGGACGGCGCACGACCGCCTCGAGGACGTCGACGACGCCCGCCAGCCCGCCGCTCACGGCGGTCTCGACCCTGAGACGAGGGCGACCTCGGCCGACGACCGCGAGCGCCTCGTGGGCGCCCTCGCCGAGCTCCCCGACCAGCTTCGTGTCGTCGTCGTGCTTCGCGACGTGTACGACCTGCCCCATCGCGACATCGCCCACCAGCTCGGGATCAGCCAGTCGGCTGCCAAGGTTCGTCTGCACCGAGCCCGGCGCAGGCTGAGGGAGCGGCTCTTTGCTGCTCTTGACGCCGGAGACGACCTCGCGGGGGCGAGACGAGCCGGGGGTACCTGCCGGTGATGGGCCGCTTCGGCCCCGGTAGGCTGAAGGGGAGCGCTGCCACCCTCGTCTGCGCCGAGGTGGCGGCGGAACTGCCGGCTCTCTTGGACGAGGACCGGACTGCGCCCCATCGCCTCTCCTCGCATGTCGACACCTGCCTGCGGTGCCAGGCCGAGCTGGCGCGCTACCGCCGCCTGCGGCGCCACCTGCGCCAGCTGCGCTCGGCCGAGATCGAGCTCCCGCCAGGCATCGTCTCTGACGTGCTCGCCGCGATCGAGCAGGCGGCGAAGAGGAGCGCCCTGCGATCCGCCCTCGCCGGCCGCCGGGTCGCCTGGGGTGCAGTGGTGGCGCTCGCGCTCGCCGGCGCCGCCGCGTCGATGCTGGCGGGGCTTTCGCAGGGGCGGGGCCGCAGGGGTGAAGTGCTGGCCGGACCGTCTCGCTCGCCGGCGCCATAGGCGTTGGCGCCCGCCGCCCGGCCCGGCGAAGTGGCCGCCGTCCGAGGTCTTGGAGCACGGAGGCGGTGATATCGTGATGAGAGCCCGGGAGCTCGGTGCTCAGCCTTCGCACGGGCTCGAATGTCCGCGCCTAGGGCAGTAGCTCAACTGGCAGAGCACCGGTCTCCAAAACCGGCGGTTGGGGGTTCGAGTCCCTCCTGCCCTGCTCCACCCGCTCAGATTGCGAGCCGAGGTCGCTCAGTGAACCGACAGACGAAGCGGATCCTGCAACGCCAGGGACAGCTTGGCCCCGACGGCGCGCCTGCAGCGCCACCCAGCCGACCGGTGGGCGCCGGGCCCGGCACGCGGGCGCCGGCAGGCCGCGGGGGCCAGCCCGGACGGACGGCCGGCGGGGGTGCCGGGCCGGGCACGGGCCAGAGCCTTCCCGAACGCACGACCGAGTACGCCCGCGAGGTTCGCAACGAGCTCGTCAAGGTGGCCTGGCCAGGGCGCCCGGAGGTGGTCAATTACGCCATAGTCGTGTTCGTGACGCTCGTCTTGCTGACCGCGATCATCTTCGGCTTGGATTACGGGTTCGCCAAAGGCGTCCTGCTTCTGTTCAACAAGTGAGCGACGGGTTCGGTTCCACAGTGACATCTATCGAGGGCGACGAGGTGACGAGCGTGGATGCGATCGGCGAACCCGAAGAGGACGATCGGTCGAGCGCGTCCGCGGAACCCGAGAGCGGCACAGACGCCCTCGGGCAGGCGAGTGGCGATGGCGGACCCGAAGCGGCCGTCTCCGGCGCGGTCGAGGTCGAGGTCGAGGTCGAGGCCCTCTTCGGCGACGATGAGGGAGACGAGGACGAGGAGGACGAAGGAGGCTTCGTACGACCGCCGAGCCCCTACGACCGACCGGGGCGCTGGTACGTCGTGCACACCTACGCCGGCTACGAGAACAAGGTGAAGTCGAACCTCGAGAGCCGGATCACCTCGATGAACATGGAAGAGAGGATCTACGAGGTCGTCATCCCGATGGAAGAGGTCATCGAGCTGAAGAACGGAAAACGCGTGCCCGTGCAGCGCAAGGTCTTCCCCGGGTACCTCTTGTGCAGGGCGGAGCTCGACGACGACTCGTGGTCGGTGATCCGCCAGACTCCCGGCGTGACGAGCTTCGTCGGGCCGGGCACGAAGCCGACGCCGCTCCCGCGGGCAGAGATCGAGGCCATTCTCCAGGTCCGCCCCGAGGGGGCCGAGGGGCCCCGGCCGCGGGCACGTGCTCGTCTCGAGTACGAGGTCGGAGAGACCGTACGGGTGAAGGAGGGTCCTTTCGCCGACTTCTCCGGTCAGATCGCAGAGATCAACGAAGACCAGCTGAAGCTCAAGGTCCTCGTGAACATCTTCGGCCGGGAGACGCCGGTCGAGCTCGAATTCAGCCAGGTCGCCAAGCTGTAGCGATCGCGGCCCGACAAGGAGAACGACACAACCATGCCACGCCGTCGCGTCAGCGCCATCGTCAAGATCCAGCTTCCGGCAGGGGCGGCGACCCCGGCACCCCCGGTGGGAACCGCGCTCGGCCCGCACGGGGTGCAGACAATGGAGTTCTGCAAGCAGTACAACGCAGCCACCGAGAACCAGCGAGGGACGATCATCCCGGTGGAGATCACCATCTACGAGGACCGGTCCTTCACCTTCATCCTGAAGACCCCGCCGACGACGGTGCTCCTGCGCGAGGCCGCCGGCGTCGACAAGGGGAGCACGCTTGCTGGCCGCGAGCCTGCCGGTTCGGTCACCGAGACCCAGCTCACCGAGATCGCCGAGAAGAAGATGCCCGACCTGAACGCCAACGACCTCGAGTCGGCGCGCCGCCAGGTCGCCGGAACGGCGCGGTCCATGGGCATCTCGGTCCGCTGACCGGCCAGGGACGAGAGATCGAGGAGAGCGATGACGAAGGGCAAGCGTTACACCGACGCGGTCGCGCGGTTCGATCGCCAGCGGCTCTACCCGCCGTTGGAGGCCATTGAGCTCGCAAAGACCCTCTCCACGGCCAGGTTCGACGAGACCATCGAGTGCGCCGTACGCCTCGGCGTCGACCCGCGGCGGGCCGACCAGATCGTTCGCGGGTCGCTGTCGTTGCCCTCGGGCACGGGTCGTACCCAGCGGGTCGCCGTGTTCGCCTCGGGCGAGGCCGCCGCTGAGGCGCGCGCCGCGGCTGCCGACGTGGTCGGGGCCGACGACCTCGTCGCGAGGATCGAGAAGGAGGGTTTCCTCGAGTTCGACGTGGCGATCGCCACCCCCGATCTGATGGCTCAGGTGGGCCGTCTCGGGCGCCTGCTCGGGCCGCGGGGCTTGATGCCCAACCCGAAGACCGGGACGGTCACCACCGACGTCGGGCGGGCGGTCACCGAGTTCCGCGGCGGCCGCGTCGAGTACCGGACGGACCGGGTCGGCAACGTGCACGTCCCGATCGGCAAGGCATCGTTCGACCGGAGGGCGCTGCTCGAGAACTTCCGGGCGGTGATGGACGAGCTCGCGCGAGTGAAGCCGGCCGCAGCCAAAGGGCGCTACGTCAGGTCGATCACTCTCGCCGCGACGATGGGTCCGGGCGTAAGCGTCGACCCCGCTCAGGCGCGGGTGACCGACGAGGAGCTGGCAGCGAGCGCCTGAGCGAGCACCTCTCCGGGCTCCCGAGCGTCGGGCGGCGCCGGAGGGGCGGCTACGATGACGCCCACAACCGATCTCATCGCCGAAGACCTCCGGTGCACAGCGTGCTCAAAGGGCCACCGCGCCCGCCCGACGAGGCGAAGTCCCACAGGACTTCCATCGTCCAGCGTGCCGGCCACACCGGGTCTTCGGATCGCTGGTAGGACGAAGGAGTCGTGGTGGCAGGACCGAGAGCCGAGAAGATCGCCACTGTCGAGGAGGTCCGTGGACACCTCGAACAGGCCGACGCAGCCATCCTGACCGAGTACCGCGGTCTCAAGGTCGGAGACCTGGCGATGCTGCGGAGAGCGCTGCGGGGCGCCGGCGCCGAGTACAAGATCTACAAGAACACTCTCGTGCGTCGCGCCACCTCCGCCACCGGCCTCAGCGAGATGGAGGCGCTGCTGGAGGGCCCTACGGCTATCGCCTTCGTCGGGGGCGACGTGGCGGCGGCCGCCAAGGTACTTCGGGACTTCGCCCGTACGAACCCCGCTCTCGTCGTGAAGGGCAGCCTGGTCGGTACCGATCTGCTGGACGCCCGCTCGACCTCGGCACTGGCTGAGCTGCCCTCACGCGACGTTATGTTGGCGCAGATCGCGGGCGCATTTGCGGCGCCGATGCGCCAGCTGGCCGGCCTGCTGAAGGCGCTCCCGCAAAACCTCGCCTACGGGATCTCGGCGCTCACCGAGAAGCGGCGGGCTGAGGGCGACACTTCTGGAGGCACCCCGCCTCCGACGGGCGAGGGCGAGGCGCCAGGCGGCGCGCCCGCAGACGCGCCCGCGTCTGGGCCGGATGCCGAAGCCGAGCCCGCAGCCGAGCCGCCGGACGGATCAACAGACACCACCACGACACAGGAGTAGGACAGCACAATGGCAACGACGGAACAGATTCTCGACGACATCGCCGCCATGACGGTGCTCGAGCTGAGCGAGCTCCTCAAGCAGTTCGAGGAGCGCTTCGGGGTAACTGCGGCCGCTCCGGTCGCCGTTGCGGTCGCGCCAGGCGCGGGCGCTCCCGGCGAGGCAGCCGCCGCAGAGGAGGAGCAGGACGAGTTCGACGTCGTCCTCACGGCGGCCGGCGACAAGAAGATCCAGGTCATCAAGGAGGTTCGTGCGCTAACGAGCCTCGGCCTGAAAGAGGCGAAGGACCTCGTCGACTCGGCTCCGAAGCCGGTGCTCGAGAGGGTCTCGAAGGAGGACGCCGAGAAGGCGAAGGCTCAGCTGGAGTCCGCCGGCGCGAGCGTCGAGCTCAAGTAGACGGCTTGGCGGGCCGGCGCCCGAAAGTCCCACCAGCGGGATCCCACCGGCAGCAGGGGTAGGGACCCTTGACTGGGGACGGAGGTTCCTTTACCCTTCCCGAGGGACAGCGCCCGGGTGTTGTCGGCGCGCCCATTCGCGCGTATACTGTTCTGTTGCCGTGCCCTTCCCGCGTGTCCTCGCACCTCTTTTGAGTCGTTGACGCGCGCCCCCGGAGCCGGCGAAGACTTCCCGGTCGTCCATCTTTCGCGAGGAGTAGGCCCTTGCCGTCTCGTTCCCGCACGCCGGAGCGGTTCTCGTTCGCAAACCTGGGCGAGGTGCTGCCGCTTCCGGATCTGATCTCGGTCCAGCGCGACTCCTTCCAGTGGTTCCTCGAGCGGGGCCTGGCGGAGACCTTCGCTGATATCAGCCCCATCACGGACTTCACCGACCAGCTGCGCCTCGAGCTCAAGTTCGATCCGAAGGAGGGTGAGGAGGAGGAGCTGCGACCGCCGCCGAAGTTCACCATCGACGAGTGCAAGCAGAAGGACATCACCTACGCGGCGCCGATCTTCGTCCGCGCCAGCTTTGGCAACGCCTCGACGGGCGAGATAAAAGAGCAGACCGTCTTCATGGGCGACTTCCCGATGATGACCGAGCGCGGCACCTTCATCATCAACGGGACCGAGCGCGTCGTGGTGAGCCAGCTCGTTCGCTCACCTGGCGTAATCTTCCAGCCCGGGCGGGACCAGAAGACGATCGTGACCGGGACGATCCATCCTTACAGGGGGGAGTGGATCGAGTTCGACGTCGAGGCGAAGCCGAGCCGCGACGTCACCGCCGGCGCACGGGTGGCACGCAAGCGCCGTCTCTCGCTTTTCGTCGTCCTTCGCGCCCTCGGCTTCACCGACGAGGCCTTCCTGTCGCGCTTCGTCACCCACTTCGACTTCCTGTCGGCCCAGTGGGAGCGCGAGCGGGAGCTCGTCGCCACCCAGGAAGAGGCGCTCCTCGAGATCTACAAGCGAGCCCGCCCGGGCGAGCCGCTCTCGCTCGATGCCGCCCGGGCGTACTTCGAGAACGCCTTCTTCAACGCGCGGCGCTACGACCTCACCCGGGTCGGCCGCTACAAGCTGAACCGCAAGCTCGGCCCCGAGATCGACAGGATCGCCACCCTGCTCGACGTCGACCTCGAACGCCCCAAGCCGGACCAGGGGGTGCTCAGCCCGAGCGAGGTGCTGGCGGCGGCCACCTACATGCTCCATCTCGCCAACGGCGAGCCGGGCTACCGGCTCGATGACCAGGACCACTTCGCCAACCGCCGCATCCGCTCGGTCGGCGAGCTCATCCAGAACCAGGTCCGCATCGGACTGTCGCGCATGGAGCGGGTCGTGCGCGAGCGGATGACGACCCAGGACGTCGAGGCGATCACGCCCCAGACCCTCATCAACATCCGCCCGGTAGTCGCCGCCATCAAGGAGTTCTTCGGCACGAGCCAGCTGTCCCAGTTCATGGACCAGCACAACCCGCTCTCGGGACTCGCCCACAAGCGGCGTCTCTCGGCGCTCGGCCCGGGCGGCCTGTCGAGGGAACGTGCCGGCTTCGAGGTGCGCGACGTGCACACCTCCCACTACGGCCGGATGTGCCCGATCGAGACCCCCGAGGGCCCGAACATCGGCCTCATAGGCCACCTCGCCACCTATGCCCGGGTGAACGAGCACGGCTTCATCGAGACGCCCTACCGCAAGGTCTCCGGCGGCAGGGTCACGAACGAGATCAC
>JBOGHY010000203.1:0-5885 GCA_050742375.1 Acidimicrobiales bacterium
GGATCGGTCGGACGGGGGGCGCGACCACCGAGGGGGCTTTCGTTTGTATCCTCCTCAGACGTGGTCGAGCCTGGTCATGACTTCGACGACGGCTCGGAGGAGGGACGGCCGCCGCTGCCGCCCGAGGACCGGCTCTGGCGCCACCCTTCTGAGATCGGCACCCACGCCAACCGCGGCACCGAGGCCCTTGACGCAAGGCGGCGGTGGCTGGCGGCGACGCCGAGCCGGGCGAGCGCCTGGTCGGCGGGTCTCGTCGGCGCACTCCTCGCCACCGGCCTCGTCCTTCTTGGCACGCACCTCACGACCTGGCTCGCCCCCGGCGGCCGCAGCGCCGAGGCGAGCCTCTCCGACGTCACCACGACCTCTCTCGGCAGCCTCGGCGCCGTCTCCGAGACCGACACGGCGCTTGCGCACCGGGTCGCCCAGCACCTCGTCTTCGTGGAGGCCTGGGAGGGAGACCGAGAGATCGACGCCGACGGCGTCGTGGTAGCGGCGAACGGCATGATTGCCGTGCCCGCCTCGATGGCGGAGCGGTCGAGCATGCTCCAGGTCACCCTTTCCGACGGTGAGCAATTCGGGGCCGCCGACGTCGTGGGCATCGACGAGCCGACGGGCGTTGCCGTGGTGCACATCGACGACGGCGGCCTGAGCCCCCTAGCGACGGTGGCGAGTCAGCCCCGGCCGGGGGACTGGACCGCGATCGAGTGGGCGACGCCGAGTCGCGTCGTCCTTGCCATCGGCTCGGTGCGCACGGCCCGTCAGGCGAGCGCCGTCGGGGGAGGGCCGGCGCTGCTGTCGGCCGTCACGACGGGCGGGACGGGGTCTGCCTCGATTCCCCGCGGCTCCGTTCTCATCGACGCCGACGGGGCTTTCGTCGGCCTCGTCACCGACAGGCGGGGCGATGCCTTCGTCGAGATGCCGGCGGCACTCGTCGATCGGATCGCCTCCGAGCTCATCGCCAAGGGGCGCGTGGTCCACGGCTGGCTCGGCATCCGCGGGGCCTCCCGCCCTGGCGTGCCCGACGCCGCGGGGAGGACCGGTGACCGGGCACGCCAGGATCCGGCCGGGGTGCGGGTCACAATGGTCGGCTCGAGGAGCGCCGCGGCAGTCGCCGGGCTGCGGCCGGGCGATGTCATCGAAGCGGTCAACGGGCGGCGTGTCGCTACGATGGGCGAGCTTCAGGCCCGCCTCTACCTGATGCCTCCCCAAAGGACGGTCTCGCTCGAAGTAGAGCGCAACGGGCGCACCTGGGACTGCAAGGCGATGCTGCAGCCGGCTGCCTAGCCCGGCAGGCTCCGCCTCGGAGCACCTCTGTCCGGCTCTTCGGCCCACTGCTCGGCGAGGCTCGTGGGCCGCCCGTAACATCGAAGGCGTGAGCGGCATGCCCATCTTCGGCGGCGGGAACGAGCTCTTCCGCCAGATGCTCGGAGACATCGTGAAGATGATGCCGGGCGCCGGCTCGAAGTGGCTGCTCGCAGAGCAGATGGCAACCGAGATCGCCGGCAGCGGCGACGACCCCGGTCCTGACCCCATCACAAGGATCGAGCTCGAGCAGCTGAGCGGGATCGCCGCCCTGCACGTGAACGAGATCGGCGGAGTGCCTCCGCCCTCCGGCGGTGGCGCCCGCCTTTTGCCGACCAGCCGGCGCGACTGGGCGCGGCGCACCCTGGCCACGTGGCGCCCGGTGCTCGACCGGCTTTCCCAGGCGCTCCCCGACGGCGGTGCCGTCGCAGGGGACGGCGGCGGAGCACCTGGCGACCTCGGCGCCGGGGACGGCGGCGGAGCACCTGGCGACCTCGGCGCCGGGGACGGACATGCCGAGGCCGACGATGCGATGGGCGCCCTCCTTTCGCAGTGGGCGACGGCGATGTTCCCGATGATGACGGCCATGCAGGTCGGCTCGGTCGCCGGGCACCTCGCCGAGCGAGCACTCGGGCCCTACGACGTACCGCTCGCCCCCGTGCCGGGCGACGAGATCTTCGTCCCCTCGCACAACCTCGAAGCAATCGCTTCCGACTGGACGCTCCCCCTGTCGGACCTACGCCTTTGGCTCTGCGTCCACGAGCTCGCCTATCACGCCGTGCTGAGCCGTCCCGCCGTCGCAGAGACCCTCGCGGCGCTCGTCGTCGAGCACGCCGAGCGCGTGCGGCCAGACCCCGAGGCGCTCGGCGAGCTTCTCGCGGGGGCCGATCCCGCCGATCCGGCGGCCCTCGCACGCATCTTCGGCGACCCGGCGGCACTCGGCGCCTCGGAGGACAGCCCCGAGCTCAAGTCCGTCCGCTCGCGTCTCGACGCCCTCACGGCGGCCATCGCCGGCTATGGCGAGCACGTGACCTCGGTCGCAGCCGGGCGCCTCATCGGCACCCAGGCACCCATCGGCGAGGCCATGCGGCGGCGCCGCGTCGGGCGTGGCGAGGGCGAGAAGGTAGCCGAGCGCCTTTTCGGGCTCAGCCTCGACCAGGCGCAGATCGACCGGGGGGAGCGCTTCGTGCGCGGCGTCCTCGAGCGCTCCGGGGACGTGGAGCTCGCCCACATGTGGCTCGGCGCCGAGAGCTTCCCCACCCCCTCGGAGGTGGACGCGCCGGGGCTGTGGCTGGCGCGGGTCAACTTGCCGAAGGCCCCCTGAGGCGCAGCGACCGGCGCTCAGCCCGCCCGTTCCACCTCCTCCTCGGGGATCCCGAGGTCCCACTCCAAGATGACGTTCTCGCGCTCGGCGTCGCGCACGATGCGCTCGCGGTTGCGGCGGAACTGCGGGTCGTGGGCGGGCAGCAGCACGAGGCGGGCGAGCGCCCGGTCCACAAAGGGCCCGATGAGCGCGGGGTCGCCGAAGTCGGAGTAGGCCTCCCAGTGTGTCGGTCGGTTCGACACCTGCTCTGCGACCGGTCCCTTGTAGATCATCCGCACGTGGCCGCGGGGCGGCTGAGGGGCCTGCTCCTCGCCGTCTTGGGGCGTCATAATCGTCACGGCGCCGCAGTGTAGGCGAGGCTCGGACCTGCTCGAACGAATCTTCCCGGCTCGCGCGCTACCGCGACCCCTTCCGAGCGGGTAAAAATTCCTGTGATGGACATGACCTGGATGGCGAGAGGCCGGTGTCGGGACATCCCGCCCGAGACCTTCTTTCCGAGCGACGGCGTCGGCGTCGAGCAAGCCCGGCGCATCTGCGCCGACTGCCCGGTGAAGGCGCCCTGCCTCGAGTACGCCATGTCCAACCACATCGACCATGGCGTCTGGGGTGGTACCTCGGAGCGGGAGCGCCGGCGTCTGGCCCGCAAGCGGCGCCTCGCCTCCGCACAAGCCGCCAACTGAGCGACCGTCGCCATAGCGCCGAGGACGCCGGCAGCCGAGCGCCTGCTCGAGTGCGTCATCAACTTGAGCGAAGGGCGCCACGTTGACATCGTCGACGCCGTCGCCGCCGTCGCCGGCCGCACCCTCCTCGACGTCCACAGCGACCCGTTCCACAACCGAAGCGTGCTCACCCTGGCAGGAGCGGGGGCGGAGGCGGCCGCCCGCGCCGTCGCCGCCGAGGCGGTTCGCCTGCTCGACATCTCGACCCACGAGGGTGCCCATCCCCGCCTCGGAGTGGTCGACGTCGTGCCCTTCGTACCCCTGTCCCTTCTCGGCGGTGTCGCCAAGGCGGAAGCTCCGCAGGGCTGGGGTGACCAATTGGGCGACGCTTTGGACGCAAGGGGGGCCTTCGTGGAGTGGTTCGCAGCACAGGGGGTACCGTGCTTCTCCTACGGACCGGAGCGCACCCTTCCGCAGATCCGCCGCAGCGCCTTTCGCGGCCTTGCACCCGACGCCGGCCCGCTGGAGCCGCACCCGACCGCAGGGGCTTGCTGCGTCGGCGCCCGGCCGCTGCTCGTGGCCTACAACCTGGTGCTCGCCGGCGGCGGGATCGGCCTCGCCCGGCGGATCGCCGCCGAGCTACGCCAGCCCGGGCTCCGCACCCTCGGCATCGAGATCGGCGACGAGGTGCAGGTGTCCTGCAACCTCGTCGCCCCCGACCGCCTCGGCCCGGCCGAGGTCTATGACGCCGTGGCGGCGCTCGCTCCGGTCGCCCGCGCCGAGCTCGTCGGCCTGCTCCCCCGCCGCGTGCTCGATCAGATCGACCCGCAGCGCTGGCGCGAGCTCGACCTCGACGTCCAGACCACGATCGAGGAGCGGCTGGTTCGTGCCCGAGGGACCCGTGACCGAGAGTCCGGGGTCACCCCCCGGACGTGACCACCCCCGTCGCGGCCCAGCCGTCGAGGCTCAGCTGGCGGCGCCCTGCTGGGCGAGCACCCGGGCCCGGCGGACGCGGCGGCGCTCCCGCTCGCTCATGCCGCCCCAGATGCCGAACTTCTCCCCGTTGGCGATGGCGTAGTCGAGGCAGTCCTGGCGGACCACGCAGCCCCGGCAGACCTCCTTCGCCTCACGGGTGGAAGCTCCGCGTTCGGGGAAGAAGAGGTCCGGGTCGACCCCCATGCAGTTCGCCCGCCGTTGCCATGACCGGTCAGGTCCTTCGAAGATAAGCGACGAGAACGCCACCGGCATCGCCTCCCCAGGTTGGTGGTGACTCTCAGTCGTGTAGTTACACGGCTGTAGTAATCATGTACCCAGGGGCCCCCGAATGCAAGAGGGATCTTTGGTGACGAATCGGTCGCGGGCGGCCTGGTAGCCGACCACGGCCTGCGGAGCCATCAGCACGAGCAGGATCACGAGCGGGATCGTCCATGCACGCGTCGCGTCGAAGATGCCGCCCATGAGCGTCGGCCCGGCCGCTCCGAGGAGGTAGCCGATCCCCTGCGCCATCCCCCCGACGGAGATGGCCTGGGCCGGGTCGTGGCTGCGGAAGATGACCATGACGAGAAAGACGGCAAAGGCGGCGCCCTGGCCCGTGCCGAGGACGACCATCCACAGATAGATGAGATGGTGGATCGAGAAGAGAACCCCGGAGACGCCGGCGGCGATGAAGACGCAGCAGGCGACGACCACGACGCGCTGGTCGCGTCGGCGCCCGGCGAGCAGCGAACCGGCAAGCGAGCTGGCGACGCTCGTCAGGCTCGCGAGCGAGAGGAGCCACCCTGACTCGGTGAGGGAGTAGCCGCTCCTGTGCAGGATGGTCGGCAGCCACACGAGGGTCGAGTAGAAGTCGAAGGACTGCAGACCCATGAAAATGGTGAGCGCCCAGGCGACCGGGCTCCGGCCGAGTCCCCGGTAGGAGTAGCCGCCCGGCGGGACAGGGGCCGAGCCAGGCGGTGAGGCGGTGACCGGCCGTCCGGAGGCAGCGCCCTCCGCCGCCGCCCGTGCGTGCATGCGTCCGCGCTGTGAGACCCAGAGCACGGCCGACAGCGCCGCCGTCACGGCCCACCAGGAGATGGCCAGGCGCCACCCGACGTGGAAGAAGCCGGCAAGGGGAACCGTGGCGCCGGCGGCGATGGCGGCGCTCCCGTTCACCATCACGAGGTTGAGGCCGGTCACGAGCCCGACGTGGCGGGAGAAGTGCTCCTTTACGAGGCCCGGCATGAGGACGTTCGCCACGGCGACGAAGACGCCGATCAGGATCGTGCCGAGGAAGAGCGCGCCCTCGGTCGGCAGGGCCCGCACCACGATCCCGACGGCGAGAGCGGCCAGGCAGTAGCCCAGTATCACCTCGGGTCGCCGTCGCCGTGCGAGCACCGGGGAGATCGGCGCGAGCAGCCCGAAGCAGACGAGCGGGACGGTGACAAGGGTTCCGGCCTCTGCGGCCGACAGGCCGGTGGCGGCGCGGATGGCGCTCAGCAGCGGCGACACCGCCACGATTGACGGGCGGAAATTGAACGCCGCGAACAGGAACGCCGCCAGCAGCGGCGCGACTGCCAGGCGCTCTCGGCGGGTCACCGGGGCGGGCGGGAGCGAAGGAAGAG
>JBOGHY010000204.1:0-16117 GCA_050742375.1 Acidimicrobiales bacterium
TCCCCCTCCTTGCTCGCAGCCGTCGCCGACGTAAGAGTGCGTGTCAACGACTTCCTGGACGCGATCCCCCTCCTCAAAAAGAACCTCGCCCACGCCAACGACCAGCACGCCGCCATCGTCGACGCCATCTTGGACGGTGACGAGGCCGGGGCACGCACGGCGATGGTCGATCATCTCGCCGGCACGGCAGCGCTGCTCAGGGGCTTTCTCGGCTGAACCTCTTGACGGATTGCCTGGCCTGAGTATCCTGTCCGGATAAGGGCCCAGGAACAGTCCAATGAAGGGGACGGCAATGAGCCCAGGACTGACCGCCGAGCAGCTGAGCAGTCTCGTTGAAGACGGCCAGGTCGACACGGTGGTGCTCGCTCTGACGGACATGCAGGGCCGCCTGCAAGGAAAGCGCTTCCACGCCGGCTACTTCCTGGACCACGTCATCCACGAGGGGGCCGAAGGGTGCAATTACCTCCTTGCCGTCGACGTCGACATGAGCACGGTGGACGGCTACGCGATGGCGAGCTGGGACAGGGGCTACGGGGACTTCAGGTTCCAGCCCGACCTCACCACCTTGCGGCTCGCTCCCTGGCAGGACGCCACGGCGCTGTGCCTGGCCGACGTCGCCTGGGAGGACGGAAGCTCTGTCGTGGCCTCGCCTCGCCAGGTCCTTCGCCGGCAGGTCGAAGCCCTTGGCGAGCATGGCTGGACCGCCCTTGCCGGCACGGAGCTCGAGTTCATCGTCTTCAAGGAGAGCTACGAGGAGGCGTGGAACGCGGGCTACCGCCAGCTCACGCCCGCCAACCAGTACAACGTCGACTACTCGGTCCTCGGTACCGCGAGAGTCGAGCCCCTGCTGCGCCGCATACGCAACGAGATGGCCGGTGCCGGCCTGGTTGTGGAATCGGCGAAGGGAGAGTGCAATCTCGGTCAGCACGAGATCGCCTTCCGCTACTCCGACGTGCTCACTACCGCCGACAACCACGTCGTCTACAAGTGCGGCGCGAAAGAGATCGCTGCGGAGGAGGGCATGGCGCTTACCTTCATGCCCAAGTTCAACGAACGGGAGGGGAATTCCTGCCACATCCACCTCTCGCTTCGCGACGGGGAGGACCGAGCCGTCTTCGCCGGCACCGGACAGCACGGTTTCTCCGGCATCTTCGAGCACTTCCTCGCCGGCCAGCTGGCCTGTTTGCGCGAGCTCACGCTGCTGCTTGCTCCGAACATCAACTCCTACAAGCGGTACGTCGCCGGCTCCTTCGCCCCGACGGCGGTGGCATGGGGCAGGGACAACCGAACCTGTGCCCTGCGAGTCGTCGGCGAAGGCCCATCGCTTCGCATGGAGAACCGCGTCCCTGGCGGGGACGTCAACCCGTACCTTGCCTTGGCTGCCCTGATCGCTGCCGGGCTGCATGGTGTCGAGCACGACCTGCCCCTCGAGTCCGAGGTGACAGGAAATGCCTACCAGGGGGACTTTCCTGTGGTGCCGAGCAGCTTGCGGGAGGCTTCCGCGCTGTTCGAAAAGAGCTCCCTTGCCCGCTCCGCCCTCGGCGACGAAGTGGTGGACCACTACGTCAACATGGCCAAGGTGGAGCTCGACAGCTTCGAGAGAACGGTGACGGATTGGGAGCGCTACCGGGTGTTCGAACGGCTGTGAGCGCGACCGCGGCGCCCGCCACCTCCGAGGTCCGTAACCCGGCGACCGAAGAGGTCATCGCTACCGTCGCCTCGGCTTCGGAGGCCGAGGCCGACCGGGCCATCGCCCGGGCAGCGGCCGCCTTTCCGGCATGGCGGGACCTTGCCCCGGGCGACCGCGCACGCCTACTGCGCCGCTTTGGCGAAGTGGTGGGCGACCACGTGGAAGAACTCGCCGCTCTGGAGGTGGCGAACTCGGGTCACACCATCACAAATGCCCGCTGGGAGGCGGGCAACGTCCGCGATGTGCTGTTGTACTACTCGGCCACCCCAGAGCGGCTCTCGGGCCGCCAGATCCCAGTCGCTGGCGGTGTCGACATCACGGTCCACGAAGCCCTCGGTGTGATCGGTGTCATAGTGCCCTGGAACTTCCCCATGCCGATCGCCGGTTGGGGGCTTGCTCCGGCCCTTGCCGCTGGCAACACGGTCGTATTGAAGCCGGCCGAGCTGACCCCGCTCACCGCACTGCGCCTGGCAGAGCTGGCGCTCGAGGCCGGCTTGCCCGAGGGGGTGCTCGAGGTCGTCGCGGGAAAGGGCTCGGTCGTCGGGTGGCGCTTTGTCACCCATCCTGCTGTACGAAAGATCTGCTTCACCGGATCGACCGAGGTGGGCAAGCAGGTTATGGCAGGCTGTGCCGAGCAGGTCAAGCGGGTCACCCTCGAGCTCGGGGGGAAGTCGGCCAACATCGTGTTCGCTGACGCCGATCTGGAGCGGGCAGCAGCAACCGCCCCGCTCGCCGGGTTCGACAACGCTGGCCAGGACTGCTGCGCCCGGTCACGGATCCTCATCGAGCACAGCGTGCTCGATGAGTTCCTCGCCAAGCTGGAGCCTGCAGTTCTCGGACTTCGTGTGACCGACCCGGCTGACGAGGAGAGCCAGATGGGCCCTCTCATCAGCGCTGCTCACCGGGAACGGGTCGCCACCTATGTCCCAGACAGTGCACCGGTCGCCTTCCGGGGGCGGGCTCCGGACGGACCGGGCTACTGGTTTGCCCCGACCGTGCTTGCCCCGGTCGCCCATGACGACCGGGCGCTACGTGAGGAGATCTTCGGGCCCGTAGTGATCGTTGTCCCCTTCGAGGATGAGGAGGATGCCGTGCAGATCGCGAACGACACTCTCTACGGCCTGTCCGGGTCGATCTGGACAGAGAACCTGGGCCGTGCCCTGCGGGTGGCCCGGGCCGTGGATGCCGGCAACCTGTCTGTGAATTCCCACTCCTCGGTCCGCTACTGGACGCCCTTCGGCGGCTTCAAGCAGTCGGGCCTCGGTCGAGAGCTCGGGCCGGACGCTCCCGAGGCCTTCACCGATCTCAAGAACATCTTCATCTCGACTGGCCCACGATGACAGAGCGCCTGCAGGGACGGGTAGCGGTGATAACCGGTGCGGCGAGCGGCATCGGGCGAGCAAGCGCCCTGCGCTTTGCTTCGGAAGGGGCCGATGTGGTCGTTGCCGACCTGGACGACGTAAGAGGAAGGGCGGTCGCCGCCGAAGTCTCGGGCCACTTCGTCAATGCCGACGTCACCAGCGAGCCAGCCGTCGAGTCCATGTACAAGGAGACTCTTGACCATTATGGTCGGCTCGATATCTGCTTCAACAATGCCGGGATCTCACCACCCGAGGATGGCTCAATACTCGAGACGGGCCCTGACATCTGGCAGCAGGTGCAGGAAGCCAACCTCACGTCTGTCTACCTCTGCTGCAAGTACGGCATCCCCCATCTGCTTGCCGGGAGCGGAGGGACGGTAATCAACACCGCGTCCTTCGTGTCGCTGATGGGATCTGCCACCAGCCAGATCTCTTACACCGCCTCGAAGGGCGGAGTGCTGGCTCTCTCGCGAGAGCTCGGTGTGCAGTTCGCCCGCGAGGGGGTACGCGTGAACGCACTCTGCCCCGGGCCGATCATGACCCCCTTGCTTGAAGAACTGTTCGCCAAGGACCCCGATCGGGCCGCGCGGCGCTTGGTGCACGTCCCGATGGGGCGTTTCGGAAAGCCAGAGGAGGTCGCCGCCGCGGCCGCCTTCCTGGCATCCGACGACGCCTCGTTTATCACCGCCTCGGCCTTCGTGGTCGACGGTGGCATCCAGGCCGCATACGTAACACCACTTTGAGCAAGCCAGAGCACCGTTGCGAACAAGCCAGTTACCTGAGGAGATCTGAATAGGAGAGGAGTCGGGCGCATGCTCGGAAGGTTCATCGGTAGGGGACGGCCCAATGCTGCCGGCGGAACCGCCGCAGCCGTAGGGGTGGACGGTGACACCGCACAGCTGCACGGAATGGGGTACGCCCAAGAGCTACGACGGCGGATGGGCGGGTTCTCGAATTTCGCCGTCTCGTTCACGATCATCTCGATCCTCTCGGGCGCGCTCACCTTGTACGGATACGGGATGGTCACCGGCGGCCCCATCGACATGGTGTGGGGCTGGGTATTCGTCGGGCTCATGACCACGATCGTCGGTCTTGGAATGGCTGAGGTTTGCTCCAGCTATCCGACGGCGGGCGGCCTTTATTACTGGTCGGCCAAGCTGGCGAAGAAGAACGGTCCGGCCTGGAGCTGGTTCACGGGCTGGTTCAACTTGCTCGGGCAGGTGGCTGTGACGGCCGGTATCGACTTCGGCTTCGCCCTGTTCTTCAGCGCTTTCATGGACCTCGTGTGGGGAGTGTCGGCCACGCGAGGGCATGTCGTGATCGTCTACGCCGCGGTGCTTTTCGTGCACGGCCTCCTCAATACCTTCGGGGTACGGGTAGTGGCCTTCCTCTCGGATGTGAGCGTCTGGTGGCACATTCTCGGCGTGCTCATGATCGCCGGCACGCTCACCTTCATCCCGAGCCATCACAGCTCGGCATCGTTCGTGTTCACTGGCTTCATCAATCAGACAGGCTTCAAGTACGGCTTCTACGCGCTCATCATCGGGCTCCTCATGGCGCAATACACATTCACCGGCTACGATGCCTCGGCCCACATGTCCGAGGAGACGCTCAACCCGTCGGTGAGTGGACCGAGGGGGATCGTGTCGTCCATCCTCGTCTCACTCGTGGCCGGATGGATCCTCATCCTCGGAGTCACCTTCGCGATCGGCCACAACTACCAGAGCGCGATCACGTCAGCCACCGGGGTACCGCCTGCCCAGATCTTCATTGACGCCATCGGGCGCCGGGGCGGCGAGTTCCTGCTATTTGTGGCCTTCGTGGCCCAGTTCTACTGCGGAATGTGCTCGATCACCGCCAACTCGCGGATGATCTACGCCTTCTCCCGCGACGGCGCCGTGCCGGGATCTCGGTACTGGCACCGGATCAACCATCGGACCCGCACGCCGACGAACTCGATCTGGTTTGCCGCGGTAGGGGCTTTCATACTCGGCGTGCCCTACATATGGAGCCCCACGGCCTACGGAGCCATCACCTCCATCGCTACCATCGGCCTCTACATCGCCTATGTGACACCTACCTTGCTGCGGCGCCTGGCAGGCGACCGTTTCGTTCACGGCCCGTGGCACCTCGGCAAGTGGAGCGCGGTTGTCGGCTGGGTCGGGGTGGTCTGGGTGGGCATCATCGTCATCCTCTTCATGCTTCCGGAGGTATCGCCGATCACGGCGCACACCTTCAACTACGCGCCGATCGCGGTCGGCGTGGTCCTGATCTTCGCCGGAGGCTGGTGGGGCATCTCGGCCCGGAAGTGGTTCAAGGGGCCCAAAGTGCAGGGGACGGCGGAGGAGCTGGCCGTCATCGAGCGCGAGCTCGAGGGAGTGAGCGTGGGGACCCTCGGCATCGAGGGCTTGATGCCTGCTACTGAGACGGGGCCGGTCGGAGAGAGCTGAGGAGAGCAGGAGCCAAGAGTTCGACCTCGCGCCGCGTGATCGAGATCGACGGAATTCACGTCTACCTGGCCGGAGAAGTCGAGGGCGAGGTCTCGAGGGAGTCGCGCGCCCATTGGGCGAGGGCTCTGGCGTCCTTACGTTTGCTCATCGTTCGACTCCCCTTGGCACTTGCACCGCGAACCCCGCGCCGTTACACGGCACTGACCTTGACCTCGTGCGCGGTCTGGCGGGCCAAGGCGCGCAGGTCACCCGGATCGCGTGTGAGGATCGTGCCTCCGCCGGCGTCATCGGCGACGGCTACGACGATGGCATCGATCGCCGATGGGATCCGTCTGGCAGCGACCTTTGATCGCAGCGCGGCTGCCGTTCGGGCCACGAGCTCATCGACCGGTCGGACCTCGCAGGCCTGCAGGAGCCGGTTCTCGTGGTAGTCGCGCCGATGGTCTCCGGTCAGTGCCTCGACGAGGACGACACAGGGCACAATGGCCGGCCACTCGCCGCGGTGGCGTAGCTCCTCCAGACGTGCCCGGCTGGCGGCCAGAGCAGTCAGCCCGTGAGAGTCCAACACCACGGTCATGCTGAACGGCGCCGTGTCGAGGAGCCAAGCGCCTGATCCGCCCATGTCCGGGCCTCGGCGCGCTCTTCCTCGCTCGTTGGGCCGCGCTCAGCCTCGATCTCGCTGAGATAGGCATCGAGCTCCGCGACCTTACGGCGGCGCTCCAACTCGGCCGCCACGGCGCGCTGTGCGAGCCGGGATACGTTCAAACCGGCTCGCCGAGCCTCGGCGTAGAGATCGTCGGGCATCGTGATGTTGACCCTGGCCATGCGCATAGTATACGCACTCCCCGGAACCCCGAGCCATCAGACCGCTCTGTCCCGGTCGCCGTCCATCGCCCGGACTCAACGCATAGTCGGCAAGAGGCACCCAGCGTCTCGAGGAATACCCACCGTGCAATCAGCACGGAGCGTGGCCGTCGCTGTTCTCGTTCAGATGGCCGCCCTCGGGCAACCTGGTCGTGCGGGAGGGTGCCTCACAGGCGTCATCGACTGGGGTGCAGCCGGCGTCGGCGACCCGGCGTACGACGCGATGCTCGCCTTCGACATGCCGGTCGCGGCCCGCCGGCTCTACCGGGCCGACCTCGGGTTCGACGACGCCACATGGGCCCGGGCCGGGCTTGGGCGCTCCAGCAGGCTGTGAGGTTCATCTTCTACTACTCCTTCACGATCCCCGTGGGGATGGCTGCCCACGGCGGCGTCTTGCCGCCGCCCTCGACGAAAGCCGCCTCGTCACGACAGAGCCCCACCCTGGCTGACGCCGTCCTTGCCGAGCTCGGGGCCGACGGCGCCAGCTCCACTCCGATTCGACACCTCGGCTCGCCGCCTGGCTGTGGTTCCGCCGGGGCCGGACGTGGGCTAGACAGGGGACGTGACCGTTCGGCAGCAGCTTCGCTCCTATACGGCCCTCTTTCCGATGCTCCGAAAGTCGGGCTCGTTGGACCTCATGAGCTGGTTGCGCCATCGCCCGCAACTTCTCGTTGGGATCTTTGCCTACGAGACGGCCCTCGCCACGAGCGGTCGCATGGACCCCCGGCTCAAGTCGCTCGCAACCTTGAAGGCGGCCGCCCTCGTCAACTGCGAGTTCTGCCTCGACATCGGATCGACCATGGCCAAGATGACAGGGGTGACCGAGGCCCAGCTGGTGGCCCTGCCGCACTATCGCGAGGCCGACGTCTTCGATGCCGATGAAACTCTCGTGCTCGAATTCGCCGAGGCCATCTCCAAGACTCCAGCCCTCGTTCCGAAAGACTTGCGGGACAGGCTCGTCGATCGCTTCGGAGCTGCGGCCGTCGCCGAGCTCTCGGCGGCCGTCGCCTGGGAGAACAGCCGCGGTCGGCTCAACCAGGCACTCGGAGCACGGCCGGCCGGCTTCTCCGCGGGTGGGGCGTGCGCCATCGCCGAGCATCCCACCTCCTGAGTCTCTGGACCGCAGACAGGGGCATTTGGGCGACGGGGGAGCGGCCCTCACGCGGCTATCCAGCTCGAGGGGCAAATCACCTCCGGCACAGGTCGACGTGACGCACGCTGAGCACGGCGGCGGCCGCATCGACGAGGCGGCGCCGCGGCAGATGGCCCGACTCGACGGCTGAGACGATGGCGGCTTTTATTGACGCCGACTCGGCGGCGACGTGCGAGACGATGCCAAAGAGCACCATGTCTGCTCCCGCCAACAGCGCCTGCACGGCGGCCTCTGGCACGGTCCAATGGTCGGTGATCGCCACGGCCGTCAGCGAGTCGGTGAGGACGAGGCCCTTGAACCCGAGCCGGGCCTCGAGTTCCCGGTGAGTGGCCGCTGGCGACAGGCTGGCGGGATACGAGGCGAGTCCAGGGACGGTCGCGTTCGAGACCATGATCGCCGGGACGCCCGCCCTGATGCCAGCGACGTAGGGCGGGATCGCCACCTTCTGCAACCTCTTCCAGGGGAGTGTGCGCGCCGGTTCGACGTCGGTGTTGCCGCTTGCTCCTCCGAGGCCGGGGAAGTGCTTGAACACGGGTATCACGTGGCCCGCTTCGAGGCCGTCGGCGTAGGCGAGGGCATCACGGAGGACGAGACTTCTGTTGCCGCCGAAGGACCGGTACCCGTCCGGATCCGAGTCGCCCGGCGCAACGTGTCTACCGTCGACGTCGACGACCGGGGCGAGGTCCATGTTGACCCCCGCGGCAGCCATCCGCCTCGCGATCGCCGCCACAGCGCGCTCGATGTGTGACGGGCTCCAGTCCGTGCCCATGGTCTGTGGCCAGGGCAGGCTCCCCACGAGGTTCGCCATGCGCTGCACCGCTCCGCCTTCCTCGTCGGTCATGACGAGAAGGCCGAGATGCTGCGGCACGTCGCGCCGCAGGGTTGCGAGGGCGGAGGCGAGGTTCCTCGGTGCGGCCGTGCCGAACAGGAGCACCCCTCCGGCGCCGTGCGACACCTCGGAGGCCGCCTCTCCTGGCGACGACTCCTCGACAGGCACGGCGATCGTCATCATGGCGAGCCGGTCGAGCGGCCAGGCCGCCAGCTTGGTCACGTCCGAGCAGGAATGGGCCCTTACCTGCCCGGCTACGACGTGAGGCACGCCAGGCGCCGGTGTCATTGCGGCCGCCGCGACTCCGATGGCGGCGACGATCACGAGCCCCCGAGGGGCCCTTCGGCGCCGAGGCCTGGCGCGTCGGGGTGTCGTACCAGGTGGCTGCGCCGAGGTCGCCACTCGTCTCATCGGCTTGGTCCTCTCTTGGCCCGTCATCGCTCGCGTAGGGCGCGCCACAGCGAGGGCGCGCCAGGCGCGAGGTGCCCCACAGCCAGTGCAACGGTACCGGGAGCGACCTGGTAGGCCCGGGAGGCTCAGCTCATCGTGAGCCCACCGCTCACAGACAGCGTCTGGCCGGTGATGTAGCCGGCGTCCTCGCTCGCGAGGAACGCAACGGCGGCGGCGATGTCGGCCGGCTGGGCGATGCGGCGCAGCGGTATGGCCTTCGCCAAGCCCGAGAGCAGCTCCGGGCTCGCCTCGCCCACCTGGGCGAGAAGGGCTGTGTCGGTCGGTCCCGGGCACACACAGTTCACGGTCACGCCGTCTCGTGCCATCTCCCGGGCGAGCGTCTTTGTGAAGGCGATGACGCCGCCCTTGGTGGCCGAGTAGACGGCCTCGCCACTCGAGCCGACACGCCCGGCGTCGGAGCCGATGTTGACGATCCGCCCGTGGTGGGCGGGGATCATGTGGGCTTCGAGCACCGCCTTGCAGCACGCCACCACACCGCGGAGGTTGACCGCCCACAGGCGGTCCCAGGTCTCCTCGGTGCTGTCCATGAACGGCTCGATCTTGTCGATGCCGGCATTGTTTACGAGCACGCCCACCGGGCCGAGGCGCGAGCCGACAGCCTCGACGCAGCGGGCGATCGAGGCGCTCGAGGAAACGTCGACCTCGAAGCCGGCGGCTCGTCCGCCGAGGGACCGGGCCGTGGAGGCGGCTGCCTCGGCATCGACGTCGCACACCGCCACGACGAAAGCCCCTCCCTCCGCCAACCTCCCCGCCGCCGCGGCTCCGATACCGCGCGCGGCACCGGTGACCAGGGCAACGCGATCAGATGTCGTCACGCCAACCACCTCTCCTCACACCCGCCGTCTCGTCGCGCTGCCCGCCGGCCGGCTCGAGGGCGCCCTGAGCGCTTCCGACGACTGTAGGCGCCGGCCGGACGATCGCCTCTGACCGGTAGATCCGACCGACCCCCGCCCTCCGCGCACTATCGTCGGTGGAGCGTCACTTCCGGGTTGGACGTTGTGGCGTGGCTGTGTGAGGTGGTGCAGGAAGGAGCGATGTGAGAGCGAGCATTGTTGCCGCCGCCCGGACTCCGATCGGCAAGCGGCGCGGTTCCCTGCGAGACGTACGTCCGGACGACCTGCTCGCAGGCTTGATCCTCGATCTGGTCGAGCAAAGCGGCGTCGCGCCCGGCGAGATCGACGACGTGATCGTGGGATGCTCGACGCCCGTCGGGGAGCAGGGCTGGAACATCGCCCGTCAGGCGGCTCTCATCGCGGGCCTGCCGCACAGCGTGCCCGGCGTAACTGTCAATCGCATGTGCGCCTCGAGCGACCAGGCGGTGCGCTACGCCGTGAGGGCCGTCGAGTCCGGTGATGCCAGCGTGGTGGTCGCCGCAGGCGTCGAGAGCATGAGCCGCGTGGAGATGACCTCCGATGGCACGTCGTTCAGCCCTCGCCTCAACGCTCAGGGCATCACCCTTCCCCAGCAGGGCAAGTCCGCCGAGCTGATCGCGAGGGCGTACGAGCTGCCCCGCGACGAGCTCGACGAGCTCGCCGTCGAGAGCCACCGGCGCGCCAGCGCGGCGGCTGAGGCGGGTCTGTTCGACGCCGAGATCGTCGTCGTGAAAGACCCCGAGGGCGAAGCGCTTCTGTGCCGCGACGAGGGCGTGCGGGCGGGCACGAGCTTCGAGGCGCTGGCGGCGCTTCCCCCGGCCTTTGTCGAGGACGGCGTCATCACTGCGGGCAACTCGAGCCAGATGAGCGACGGCGCCGCCGGAGTCTTGGTGATGGCAGACGACGTGGCGAAGTACCTCGGGCTGGCGCCGCGCGCCCGCCTGGTGTCCGCCGCAACCGTCGGGTCGGACCCTGTCCTGCAGCTCACCGGCGTCGTCGAGGCCACGGGTACCGCCCTCAAGCGCGCCGGCATCGCCCTCGACGACCTCGACCATGTGGAGGTGAACGAGGCCTTCGCGCCGGTGCCGCTCGTGTGGATGCGCAACTTCGGCTTCGATCCCGCCCGCGTGAACCCGCTCGGGGGCGCGATGGCCCTCGGTCACCCGCTTGGCGCCACCGGCGCCCGTATCCTGGTCACGATGATCCATGCCCTCGAGCGCGCCGGCGGGGGGCTCGGCATGCAGACGATGTGCATCGGCCACGGCATGGCGAACGCGACCGTCTTCGAGGTCGACCCCTCGTAGATCGACAGG
The DNA here is from genome assembly GCA_050742375.1 of Acidimicrobiales bacterium. GTDB lineage: Bacteria > Actinomycetota > Acidimicrobiia > Acidimicrobiales > Bog-793 > JAKATT01. Next base: position 11,004 of record JBOGHY010000204.1, read on the forward strand.
CTCCGGGGGCACAGGCGGGGCCAACAGCGGCACTTGACCGACGGAAGCCGCACCGGCGTCGCAGAGCGGCTCCGGGCGGGCCTCGCCGCACGATCGTCCACAACGATTCGCATTCGCCGGGGCGTCCGGCGAGCAACCTGACCCACGAGCTGGCGCACGCCCTGCTCCTCCACGACCCGACGCCCGCCCTCTCGATCGTTCGGCGCCACATCTCGCTTGCAGCGGCAGCGGATCACTTCGGCATCAGCGAGCGGATGGTGAGCTCCCGGCTCAACGTGACTGGCGCCCGCGAGCGCGGCGCGCGTGCGCGGGTATTCCGCATCGTCCGGTAGCGGCTACGGCTCCGTCAGCGCCTGGGCGGCCGCGACGACCGGACTGAGGTGTCGTCGGCTGCGGCGCTCGACGTCTCCGAAGTTCGGAATCTCGGACAGGTAGTCGCCAAGCTCTCGGTCCCAGAGGCTGCGGTAGGAGATGAGCCGGCGCCCGAAGGCGGAGGCCCACTCCCGAGGGGGCGTCCGCTCCCTGCCCCGCGTCACGTTGTTGGCCGCCTTGCGGAGGTACAGGTGCCACGCCTCCATCACATCGATGTGCTGCCCGTCGAGCAGCTCGTGGAGGTAGTACAGGTCGCGGCACTTCACCGTCTCGGCGATGCAGCGCAGCTTCTCGGCACCCACCTCGTCGAGGGTGTAGCTCTCGATGGCGGCGTCGACGGGAAGGTCAGGCCACCGTTGCTGTATGGCGCAGCGGTGCTGGGTCTCGATCAGCTCGGTGTCGGAGATGTCAAGCTTGATCTTGCGGGGGCGCGAGCCCAGCGGTCCCACGTACGCGATCAACGCCGTGCCGGCATCAGCATGCGCCACCTCGAGCGTCGGCATCTCGGTCCGCCGCCGGCAGCTGTCGACGGCGTCGCCGACGATCGCGACTGCCTCCGCCGCCGTCAGTCCAGCGACGGAAGAGAAGTCGAGGTCAGCGGAGTAGCGGTAGTCGTCGAAGTAGCACATTCGCAGGAGGGTCCCTCCCTTGGAGACGAGGCGTGTGTCGTTGATGGCGCCGATGTCTGCGCAGACGTGGGTGAGGACGTAGTCGCGCTCGATGGTGTGGGCGGGGAGCTGCTCTTCGTTGGCGCGTTGCGTGATCAGACCTTTGGCGATCACGCGGCTACCACCGCTTCGAGTTCGGAGGGGGGATAGGGCCATGCGACGCCCCACGTGGTGTCGACCCAGCCGCCCTCGCTCCGCGCACGGCGGTCGAGTTCGATCAGGGTTCGCCACGGGAGCGGTTCGAGACCCTCGGCGACCGGGAGGGAGAGGGTCAGCGCGATCGAACCGATCCGGCGGTAAGCCGCGCCGGCATTGATCTCCCCCACCAGATCCCTGAGGCCGGTGGTGGAGCCCGAGCCCGCCAGAGCTTCGGCCAGTCGGGTCGCTCCTCCGGTGAGCTGTGGCTTGGAGGCGGTGTCGAGCAGGGCTCGCTCCAGCGTGGCGAGCCGCGAGGGACCGAATGGCCGAGTCCCTATCAGCACGGTCGCCTCGCTCTCGCGGACGACGCTGAGCGGTCGGCCGGCCAATGAGGTCTTGCGCGGGCGGAAGGGACTCGCCACCTGGATCGGCCGGACCGGGCGCACGAGGACACCGTGGTGGTCGAGGGCCGTCAGGAAGCCGATGCGGTGGGAGTGTCCACCGAAGAGTGCGGCGACCGCAGAGCCGAGGTCATCCCAGACGGCGGCCGTGCCAAGAGCGCCGAGTTGGCGGATGGCGTAGCGGCCCGTCGCCACCCGATCGACCAGCCCGGCACGGGTCAGCCGGTTGAGAAGGTTGGAGGTGGTCTGGGGCGTCAGCCCCAGGGTGGTACGGATCTCGTCGGCAGAGATCGCCGTGCGACCTTCGCGGGTGAGGCGGTCGAGGAGCTCTAGGCCGCGATCCTTCGTCATGGTTGGCTCCAATTCATACAATTCGTGTACTGCCGCCCAGTCTAGCAAAACTCCGTTGTTCAGATTGGTGGTAGTTCATGATTATCCTGAATTAGAACCACCTACAACAAGGGCCATGTCATGGCTCCGGGGATGAACGTAGGCGATCCAGCGTCAACCGAGGCACGAGCACAACTCGACCCTCTTTGGGACCGAGGTGGATCTCGCTGCGGCGGGACCGCTCAATGGACGAACGCTCGACTGATTCCCAGCGTTGCCGCCGCCGACGGTGCGTAAGGTGATCGGCGGTCGGGGCCACAGCGCCCTCCGCCAGGCCGGGTCAGTGGGCGGCCGGAAGTGGACGCAGTGCCTAGTACGTCCGCCAATCCACCGGGATCGGCCGTCCAACACCCGGGGTTCGTGAGCGTCGCCATCCGCTCAGGGTCGAGCGGTTCACCACCGGGTCCCGGGATCACATCGCCCGTCGCCCGTCCCTGCAAGAGATGGAGGCAGTTGATCGCCACGCGAGACCCAGTGGTGGACGTTGACGCGCGTCACCCCCGCCCAGTTCTGAGGGATCCGTGATTCCCTGACGTTGTCGCTGCGGCTTACCTCCTTCGGACACCTGCGACCAATGGACATCGAGCATCACCACGCTGGCGACGGCGATGATGACGACGACGTTGACGATGACGCGGGCGACTCCACGGTCCGACATCGTCACGGCGCGTCCTCATCATCAGTCGGGGCAGTCCTCGGCGCGTTCCTTGGTGCGGTCTGCCCTGGATCACTGAAAGTGCGAGCCTTCCGCAATGGGTGCACCCGAGGCCCTGGAGCTTGACGAGGTGATCGACATCGCAAGACGGCACGGCTACGAAGACGCCATGCAAGGGAAGCAGCTTGGTGTCGAAGGCCCCAGCTGTGCCGGTGCCGAATCCCCCGCCGACGAACGGCGCAGTGTCCCCAAAAGCCACGCACATCGGCAAGTGGGTGCCCGTCAAGACTCCTGAGAGCGGCCGCCCTATCGAGCAAGCGGCACAGGGAGCGCGAACTGGCCGCTCACGACGAGCAAGGAAGGCGCAGCAGCCCCGTGTCGCCTTCGCCGGGACGCCACAGCAAGCGGAGCAGCTCGTAATCGCGTTCCGGGATCTTCAGCGGTGCGAGAAGCGGCGCGCGACCGCACGTCGGGCCGACAAATCGACCGGCGGCCGCTCAAATCGAGCAGCCCCGCTCGAGCTGAGAAAGGCGCGCCTGGAAGAGCGCCTGATCAACTTCGGTCGTCAACCGACACTCGACGCGGCCCGCCGGCTCGGTGCGAGGCTGTCAACGCAAGTCAGGCACTGGGACCGCCGGGCGAGTACAGCCGCCAGAGAGATCGCCGAGAGAGCTGCGGGCCCAGGTCGCGGCCCCAACCAGTGGGCAGCGAGGGTCAAGGGTGGCGCGACGAAGGCGAAGCCCCGGGCCATGGGTGCCGGTGGTCCCGGGTGACCTTCCTGGGCTGGGCAAGCGCCGCTGAACCTGCTTCGAGGACTGCGCTGGATCGGACTGCCGCCGGCGTTGATGAAGTGGCCGGCTGATCCGCCCGCAGTCCTCCGCCCTCGCTTGTCCATCTGATTGTCCACCAACGCCTTGAAATCGGACGTACGGTGCAGATTCAGTGGACTGCAGAAATGCTGTGAGCAGGGAGAACGCGACTTCGCCGACCTGCGTGGACACCCTTTTGGCGGACTCAACGGCTGGAGGGCCTCTCGGCGGGTATTGAAATTGCCGGAACCGACGGGGGCTACGACGGGAAGTGATCCGCGCCATGAAGAAGATCTGGAAGGGCTTTGCGATCGGTGGGTTGGCCGGAGTTGTGGCGGGCCTGGTCGTCTTTGTCGCCAAGCGGGGCGCACGCCTCGCCAGCGGAGCCGGCCGCCACGCCGCCGATGTCGGCTCGAAAGCGGCCTCCCGGGCAAGGTCGGTCGCCGCCACGGGAACGGCGAAGCTGCCCAAGGTGCGGGGGAGTCGCGCTGCATAGGCGCGCTCTCCCAAGACCAAAGGCGCCTGTCCGGGCCGTGACCGTCCGGCGTGCCAGACTCTCACAATGAACACGCGGCGATGGTTCAACTCTTCCCAGCCGCAGACTCTCCAGGTGGCGGTGATGCTCCTCTACTGGAACAGCGTCATCCTGCTCATCCAGGGCCTGGTCGTGGGTGGCCTCGGGCTGATCCTGCTGGCATTCATCTTCGGCCAGGTGGGCGGCGGGCTCGGCATCGCCGCCGAGAAGAAGTGGGGCTACTGGCTCTCGCTGTTCTGCGCCATCGTGCCCGTCGCATTCACCATCTTTCTCGTGGCGAGGTACCACACCTTCGGGGTCAACGTCTTGAACTTCCTCTTCGAGGTGGCGCTCTTGGTGGCGCTCCTGCACCCGATGACGCGGTCCTACCGCAAGATCTGGTTCCGCTGAAGCGAACCTGAGCCGTGCCGGCAGGCCGCCCGGGCGCTCGGAGACCGGCGCTCAGGGCGCGGCCTCGGCGTGCTCCCGCATGAGGCGCCAGACCTCCTCCACGTCGGAGCGCTCGGTCGCCTCGGCGCCGATCGAGCATCGGACCATGTAGCGGGCGCCGAGAAGTGCAGGCGTGAGGTGCGCCCTGCCGCTGCGGTTCACCGCTTCGCACCAGTAAAGGGTGTGGCGATCGAGCTCGTCGGCGGAAAGACCCGGGCGGGGCTCGTGCAGCACGCAGACCGTCTGGAGAGGGACCGGTGCGAGCACTGTCCAGTTGGGGGTGGCGGCCACCTCTCTCGCCAGCCAGGCGGCGTTGACGAGGTCGCGACGCAGCCGTGCTCGGATGGCCTCCAGGCCGTCGAGGCGCAGCTGGAAGTAGAGCTTGAGGGCGCGGAAGCGCCGGCCCAGTGGGATGCCCCAGTCGCGGTACTGGGTGGGCGCCTCCGCACCGGGCGCGCCAGGCTCGGCGAGGTAGCTGGCCCGTGTCGACATCACGGCGTTCAGCTCCACGACGTTTCGGACATAAAAGAGCGAGCAGTCGAGCGCCGTCCCCATCCACTTGTGCGGGTTCCAGCAGATCGAGTCTGCGCCGTCGAGCCCCTCGAAAAGGGGCGCGCACTCGGGCAGCAGCATCGCCGAGCCGGCGAGGGCGGCATCGACGTGGACGAAGGCATTGTGGCGGCGCGACACCTCGACGATCTCTGCCACCGGGTCGAT
>JBOGHY010000205.1:0-3060 GCA_050742375.1 Acidimicrobiales bacterium
GGCTTACGGCGCGGGCGCGGGCGCGGGCCCCGCTGGCGCCGGCTCCGGGGCCAGCGCCGCCAGCACCTGCTGGGCGACTCGCGCCCCGCCGGCATCCCTGGGTAGGGCCGGAGAGGCCGTTACCATATGGTCGACCAAGTACTACGGTCCCGACGTCCGGCTCGCTCAGCTGTCGCCCGGCCTCCATCGCCACCCTGGCATCCGGCTCGCTCAGCTGTCGCCCGGCCTCCATCGCCACCCTGGCGGCCGGTCCCCCTCGTCGACCACCCGGTTTCGGATCGTGCCCACGCCCTCGACGCTGACCTCGACCACGTCACCGGGGTTCAGCCAAACCGGTGGTCGGCGGGCGAAACCGACGCCACCGGGCGTGCCAGTGGCGATCACATCGCCGGGGCGAAGCTTTATGAAGGACGAGAAGAACTCGATCGCCCGCGGGATGTCCACGATCATCTGGGAGATGCGGGCGGACTGCATGACCTCGCCGTTCAGTTTCGTGACGAGGGCGGCGTCCGAAACGTCCGCCTCGTCGGCGGTGACGATCTCGGGTCCGATTGGCATAGAGCCCTCGAAGTTCTTTCCGGCCGTCCACTGCGAGCCCGCCCGCTGCCAGTCGCGTGCTGAAGCATCGTTCAGGACGACGTACCCGGCGATGGCGCCGACGGCCTCTTCTGCCGGGATGTACCGGCCGCCCTTGCCGATGACCACGCCGAGCTCACCCTCGTAATCGAACCTCTCACTGAGCGCCGGCCTGACGAGCGCCGCATATGGCCCTGCAACGGACCCGGGCCCGCGAATGAAGCACTCGGGCCAGGTCGGCGGGGCGTCGAGTCCTCCCTCGACGGCGTGCTCGCCGTAGTTGAGGCCGAGACAGAGGATGAGACCCGGATCGGGCACGGCCGGACCGACCTCGCTCGGGTCGAGCTCCCGTCCGTCACCCTCGGCGGCGGCGGCGGCGGCGGCGAGCCCGGGTGGCCCGGCTCGCAGGAGGTTCGTGACGGAGGCGTACTCCTCAATGCTGCTCGCCGTCGCCACGTCGACGTAACCGGATCGAGCACGGACGTGGAGCCGAAGTCCCGTGCCTGTGTCCACCATGGCGAGTCGCAAGAACATCTCCTTTCGCGCCTGCGAGTCAAAGACAGCACTTCAGCATCGCCGATTATGCCCGGGCGGCGCCGATCGGACAGCTTCCCGGTGGGACAACCCTCGACCTTCGGGTCATGAGCCCCTTCCGAGCCGTCCATCACACCAACCCCGCCTCGGAGCGCTACAGGCGCCCGACCCAGGACGAAGCCAACGACGCGACGCCACGCGTGATCGTAGGGGGAGGCGGAGGGCCGCCCCCGCGCTCCCTACACGACACCGAGGGCCAAGTCGAGTTGCTCGATGTAGGACGTGGAGATCACTTCGACTGTGTCGGCCTCCATGGCGAACCGCAGCGCATTGACCGCCATGGTGAGACCAGGCCGGCCGCGCCGGCCGAAGAGGTCCGTCAGGTAGAGGAGCGCCTCGCGCGTCGGTTGGCCCGCCACCGTATCGGCTAGGAGCTTCGAGAAGACGGCGGCAACCGACAGGACCGGGATCGTCTGCATGAGCCGGATGACATCGGAGGCATCGAGACGGTGTGATCTGGCACTTGCGACCCGATCGTTGATCTTGTGCGCCTTGGCCACGAGGAGAGCTGCGGGACCGGCGACCTCGGCGGTGATGGACCGGTAATCGGCCGGGTCGAGAGCGGCGATGCGCACCGGCACGTGATCGACCAAGGCAGCTTCGAGTCCAAGGGCCCGCCGTGCGGCACGGTTGCCGTGACCACCAAGCTGGACGCTCCGTCGGCCACCGGAGGGCGCCATTCCCTCGGGCACGATGAGGTCGACGGGGATGAGCTCGACCTTTCCGGCAATCGTGGCCGGACTCACCCACGTTCCGGGCTCGACGTGACCCCCTGGTCGTAACAGGAGAGTGAAGTTGGCGGCGACCATGGCGACCTCTAGCTCCGGATCGTCGCCGAGGAGCGAGGGATCGATGACGAGATCACCATCGGTGGTAAAGGGCGCGATCCCGAAGTCTGCGTCACCGGCGTGGAGATAGATGGCTTGCGCCCCCGCCACGATGACAGCCGAGCCGTGTGGCGCAAGTGCAAAGAGCGCATCCAGAAGGACGCGGCGCGCTGCCGCGTAGCGGGGATCGATGACCGCGGAATCGGTCACGTTCCCGCTCCATCCACGCGTATCGCATCGATGGATAACAGTCGCCAACGCGACTCGTTCTGCTCCATCCAGGCGAGGAGCGCCTCCCCCTCGGCCGGCATTCGCCCATTGCCCGTGAGGCAATCAACAGCGACCTGGGAGGGCGTCACATAGGTAACGCCGTTGTCGACGGTAGTTCTCTCCCAGACGACCTCGTCGAAGGGACCGAGGAGGACGACGTTCGCACCTCGCTCAGCGGGAAGCAGGCCGAGTTGTGCACTGACGGCGTCGGGTTTATTGCTGTAGGCCACGAGGAGCGCGGGGCCTGCGACCGGGGCGAGCCGGACAGCCGCGAATGAGCCGGTGACGGCGACATTTCCCTCGATGCCTGGATCGTCGAAGTGGCCGAGAAGGTTTGCCGGCCCCTGCGGCGCCACGAAGGACGCCGCGCGGTTCGTCTTGAAGACGCCGTAAATTTCAGCCCAGCGCCGCAAGATACTGGTCGTGGCGGTCGAGAGCACCTGGCCACGGCGGGAGCGCTCGATCAGCGCCTCGTCGTCCATAGTTTCTAAGAGGCGTGAGACATAACCGGCAGCGAGACCGGTTGCCGACGCGATCTGCGTCACTCCGTATGGCGGCGTGACGTCGGCGAGGAACCGGAAGAGACGGCCCGCCTTTGGGCCACGAAGGCTCGCCTTGCTGCGAGGCGCAGTGGCCGGGTTTCGGGTAGCCCCCTGCGAGCTGAGAAAGATCATCGGGCTGCTAGCGGTCTCGATGCGGATGTTGCCAGTGAGGTCGAGATAGTTGATGCCGTCCTTGGCGAGGATCCCCTGCGTTCGAGCGCTGAGCCATGGGGCGACAACCAGGATCGGGG
>JBOGHY010000206.1:0-6753 GCA_050742375.1 Acidimicrobiales bacterium
ACGTAGCGGAGGTCACCGTGCTCGTGGGCGGGCTCGGTCGCCGACGCCGCCACTGGCACGACGGCGACTTGCATCAACCCGCCGAGCATCTCGAGCTCAGAAAGGCCCGTCTCCTCCCGGGCCTCCCGCGACGCGATCCGACCAGGTTCATCCTCGCCCGGATCCCCGTGCCCGCCGACGTGCAGCCAGGCTTGCTGGCGTGCGTGCCAGCGCAGCAGGTAGCGACGCCCGACCGGGTCGACGACGAGGGCCGACGCCGTCAGATGCAGCGGCAGGGCTCTCGACCACGGATCGGGCACAGAGGCGCAGAAAGCACAAAGGCGCGCTACGTCCTCGGCCTCGTGCGGCGACGTCGCCGAGAAGCAGGAGAGCTCGCCGACAGCGGACTCGGCCAGGGCCACGACGCGGCAGACTACGGCCATGGGCGCGAGCTCTGACGAAACCAGCTCCGACGAAACCAGCTCTGACGAAACCGGCGACGATGCCCTTGGCTACGCCGCCCGCGTCGCCGTCCTTCGGCGCGAAGGCGAGGTGATCCTCGGCCTCCCGGTCGCCCGGCACCTCGACAAGATGGTCCCCACCTGTCCGGACTGGACCGTCGCCGACCTCGCCGGCCACCTCGCCCGCGTCTACAACTGGGCCGGGTCGATCGTCGAGGGGCGCCTCGAGGCCCCGCCCGATCGCGGCTCCCTCCCCCGCCGGCCCGAAGGCGCCTCGCCGGTCGACTGGCTGGAAGACCGAAGGGACCGACTCGTTCGGGCGCTCGAGGGGGCAGCCGGCGACCGAGCGCCGATCTGGAACTTCGGCCCCCGCTCCGCAAACGCGAGCTGGTGGGCGCGGCGCCAGCAGCACGAGACGACGATCCACCGGGTGGACTTCGAGCGAGCCCTCGGCTCGGCCCTCGAACCCGTCGGGGCCGAGGAGGCCGCCGACCTCCTCGACGAGCTCTTCGAGATCGTGAGGATCGAAGAGGTCGCCCTCGACGACCTCGAGAAGGCCGACGGCTTGTGGATCCATCTTCACGCCACGGATCTCGACGGCGCGGAGTGGACGATCGACACGGCCGCCAAAGCGGTCACCAGATCGCACATGAAAGGAGACGTCGCCGTCCGCGCCCCGATGTGGGCGCTCGCCCGCTGGGCCTGGGGCCGGGCCGGGCCGGGCGAGGTCGAAGTCTTCGGCGACCTCGCCTCTGCCGAGTCCTGGCGCCGCTCCGTCATCATCTGACCCGGAGCAGCACGGGTGGGCACGGGTGGGCGCGACTGCGCCGCCCCTCAGGCGCGGCCCTCGGGGAACATCTCGGCCTCGATCATCTCGCAGATGGCGTGGCACAACCACGCCTGCCAGGCGTGCGCCTCGCTCGCCGTCCGCTCGGGCACGTCCACGACGACGTCGGCCACCTCCGCCAGCTGGCGGCCCTCGGCGTCATCGCCGGCGATCGTGACGACCGTCATCCCGAGGCTGCGGGCAACCTCGGCCGCCAGCACGACGTTGCGCGCCGAGCCGTTCTGGGAGAGGGCGAGGAGCACGTCGCCGCCGGCGCCGACCGCCTCGAGCTCCTGGGCGAAAAGAAGGTCGGCCGACAAGAGCTCGTTCACGATGGCGGTCACGACGGCTCCGTTCGAGCCCAGCACGAAGGCGGGAAGTCCTGCCTGGAGCGACTCGGCGAGCCACTCCCCGTCGGGCTGGCCGAGGAGGGCCGCGTGACGCTCGGCCGAGAGCCGGCGGCGCCCGGCCCTCGCATTTACGAGCTGGCCCGCCACGTGCAGGGCGTCGGCATGGCTCGGGCCGTTGCCGCAGATGTGGAGGCGATGGCCCGAGCGGAACGAGTCGCAGATGGCGCCTGCGGCGGCGGCGATCGCCTCGATCGAGCCCGAGAGCTCGCCGTGGCGCTCGACGAGCTCGGAAAGCACGCCGCGCGCCGGTGCCGAGATTGCCATGGCGACATTCTTCCCCAGCCAAGTGTCGCCCGTGCCCGCAGGCGCCGGGCACGGGAGGAGCCACCGGTAGGCCCCGGAAGGGCGATCTACCATCGGCGGGAGGGGCTTTTGGGCGAGAGGGCAGCGAGGCAGGAGCGCGAGTGGGCAGCACCGACGAGATAAGACGCCAGCGGGTGCGACGCCTCGTGGTCGAGGTTCTGCCCCCGCTCCTGCACCGACGCACGACCCCGCTAGAGGTCAGCGCATTGTTCGTGAAGGGCGAGCCCATCGCGCCGGCCGAGGGGCTGGCGGGCGCCTACGAGCCCTTCGGGGTCGGCCAGCCGCTCGGCGGCCCGTGGTCGACCACCTGGCTCCGCTTCACGGGCCGGGTCCCTTCGGACTGGAGAGGCGAAAGCGTCGCCGCTCTCATCGATCTCGGCTACCACGCCCTCGTCGGCTTCGGCGCCGAGGGCCTCGTCTTCTCCGGCGGGCGGCCGGTCCAGGGGCTCAACTTCCTCCACGACACGATCACGGTCGCCTCTCCGGCCGAGGGGGGCGAGCCCGTCGAGCTCCACGTCGAGGCGGCCGCCAACCCCTATGTCCCCTGGGGCGGCGTCACCTGGCCGCTCCTTGCCCCCGACTATGGCGGAGAGCCCGTTTGCCGCCTCGAGCGGGCCGACCTCGCCGCCGTCGACACCGAGCTCCTGGAGGCCTACCACGACCTCTCCGTCCTCTTCGAGCTCGCCTCTGCGGTCGGGCTCGGCGACCCCCGCTGCAGCGAGATCCTCGTAGCCCTCGACCGGGCCTGCCTTAGCGTCGACCACACAGACGTGCGCGCCAGCCTTCTCGCCGCCCGCCCCCTGTGGCAGGGGCTGCTCGAAGACTCAGGCGCTCCTAAATCGGCCCCGCCATCCTCGAAAGCCCCTCCCTCTTCAACACACGTCGTCACCGCCGTCGGCCATGCGCACATCGACACCGCCTGGCTGTGGCCGGTGCGCGAGACGAGGCGCAAGTGCGCCCGCACCTTCGCCACCGCTCTACGGCTCATCGGCGAGCACCCCGATTACGTCTTCTGCTGCTCGCAGGCCGCCCAGCACGCCTTCGTCGAGGAGGACCATCCGGAGCTCTTCGCCCGCATGGTGGCGGCGGTCGCCTCGGGGCGCTTCGAGCCTGTCGGCTCCATGTGGGTCGAGCCGGACACGAACCTGCCCTCGGGCGAGTCGCTCGTGCGCCAGCTCGTCTACGGGAAGCGCTACTTCCTCGAGCGCTACGGAGTCGAGACCTCCGAGTGCTTCCTCCCCGACGCCTTCGGCTTCTCGGGCAACCTTCCCCAGATCCTGGCCTCCGCCGGGGTGAAGCGCTTTTTGACCCAGAAGCTCTCCTGGAACGAGGTCGACCGCTTCCCCCACCACAGCTTCTGGTGGGAGGGGATAGACGGCACGCGGGTGCTGGCGCACTTCCCGCCGGCCGACACCTACAACGGCCAGATGGTCGCCTCCGAGCTGTTGCACGGGGTTCGCAGCTTCGCCGAGCATGGGCACTCGGGGCGCTCTCTCTACCTCTACGGTCACGGCGACGGGGGGGGCGGGCCGAGCGAGGCGATGCTGGCGCGCTATCGCCGCCTGCGGGCGCTTCCCGCGCGCCTTGGGATCGGTGCGGAGATCGAGCTCGGCACGGTGGGGGCTTTCTTTGGGGCCCTGGAAGGCGAGATCGAGGCTTCCGAACGCCTCACCGACGCCACCGGGGCTGCCGCCGGGACGGTGGCGACGGCGCACGCCGGCGGGCGGGGCGGGCTCCCGGTCTGGGTCGGGGAGCTGTACCTCGAGCACCATCGGGCCGTGCAGACGACGGCGGCGCGGGTGAAGCGGGGCAACCGCAGATGCGAGGAGCTGCTGCGGGAGGCGGAGCTCTGGCTCGCCGCCGAGGGCTCCGGGGCCGGAGGCTCCGGCGCTTCCGAGGGCTCCGGCTCCGGGGCCGGGGGCTCGTACCCCCGGGACGAGCTCGAGGGGCTCTGGAAGAAGCTGCTACTCCACCAGTTCCACGACATCCTCCCGGGCTCGGGCATCCACTGGGTCGCCGAGGACGCCGAGGCTGCACACGAGGAGATCGGTGCGGCCGCCGGCGCCCTCACGACGGGAGCGTGCTCCCGGATCGCCCGGCGGATCGGCGCTCGCGGTGGGAGCATCGTCTGCTTCAACGCCACCTCGCACGCCCGGGCCGGCGTCGTCGAGATCGAGCTACCCGACGGTGGCGAGCACGAGGCGGTCGCCATGGCCACGGGGGGATCCTCGGGGGCGGTCTCGCCGTGCTCGCCGCTGCAGCGTGGCACCGGCGGGCGCGCAATCTTCGTGGCGGAGGTGCCCGGCTGCGGCTGGTCCACCTACGAGCTCACCGGTGCGCCTCACGCGTCGGCGGCGCCGCCCGACCCCGCGAACGCCCGACCAGATGCCGCCACCGGAGGCATCTGGCTCGACAACGGGTTGGTGAGCGTACACATCGACGGGAACGGGCACCTGAGCTCTATCCTCGACCACCGGCTCGGCCGCGATCTCCTACCGCCCGGCGAGCGCGGGAACGTACTGCAGCTGCACGACGACTTCCCCAACGACTCCGATGCCTGGGATGTCTCCCTCGGAGCTTTCGAGAGGGCGACTGAGATTGCCGGCCTCGACAGCCTCGACATCGTGGAGTCGGGCCCTGTGCGAGCCCGCGTCCGAGTCTCCCGGAGCTTCGGTGGCTCCATGATCAGCCAGGACATCTCGCTCGTGGCGGGAAGCGCCCGGGTGGAGGTCGCCTGCGAGGTCGACTGGCACGAGCGGCACAAGTTCCTGAAGGTGGCCTTCCCCGTGGCCGTCCACGCCGCCTCGGCTTCCTACGAGATCGCCTTCGGCCACCTCTCGCGGCCGACGCACTCCAACACGAGCTGGGACGCCGCCCGTTTCGAGGTTCCTGCGCACCGGTGGGCGGATCTGTCGGAAGCCGGCTTCGGCGTGGCGCTCCTGAACGACTGCAAGTACGGCTACGACGTGCGTTCGAACGTGCTTCGCCTGTCGCTGCTGCGCGGGCCGACCTGGCCCGATCCGGAAGCCGACCAGGGGGGCCACAGGTTCTCCTACGCCATCCTCGGCCATCGCGGACTCGCCGTCGACGCCATGACGGTCACAGACGAGGCCGAGGCCCTCAACATGGCGATCCGGCCGGTGCTGCGACCCGAGCCGCAGCCCTCGGAGGCTCCCGTGGGGCTCCCTTCTCCCGAAGCTGGCCCGGTGCTGCCCGCCGAGTGCTCCGTGGTGGGCTGCGAGGGCGCCATGGTCTCGTGCGTCAAACGCGCCGACGGCTACGACGGCATCGTGCTGCGCATCTTCGAGCCGACCGGCGGACGCTCGCGCGTCGCCATCAGGAGCGACCTCTTCGCGCTGCAGGGTGCCCTCCCCCTCGACGTCCTCGAGCGGTCCCTGTCCAAGCTCTCCCGGCCCTCTCCACTCTCGCCGCCCGAGGCTCCGCCCCCGCCCGAGTGCGCGGAAGTGCCGGCGCCTCCTCCACAGCCGGCGGGCGCCATCCATGCCGACGACGCCGGCGAGATCCACCTGTCGCTGCGGGCCTTCGAGCTCACCACCCTCCGCCTCGAGGAGCGACATTCTGTGGCTGACGCGAGCTAACCCCGAGCTTTCTGGCTGCTCTTGGAGATGGCCAGCTCGGGCCCGGCTTCTCCGCTGACCATCCGCACAGCCGACGTGAAGCCCTCCCCCGCCAGGTCCCGCAGCTGTCGGCCCTCGTTGGAGCGAAGCGGCACGAGCGCCACCCGCCGCCCGCCGCCACGGATCGAGCGGGCGGCTGCGAGCACCGACTCCGCCGGAGACTCGGCGTCGTAAAGGAGCGCCACCCCGAGGTCCGGCACGGGCATCGAGATGAGATCGACGACCCGTTCGAAGCCGACGGAGATGCCACAGGCGGGCACGTCGCCACCTTCGCCGAGAAAGCGCCCGACAAGGCCGTCGTAGCGGCCCCCGCCGGCGATGGAGCCGGAGACCCCGGGGTGGCGCAGCTCGAAGATCTGCCCGCTGTAGTAGCCGAGGCCCCGCACGATAGTCGGGTCGATCCTAAAGCTCGCCTGGTCGAGGCCGCCTTCGCCGCACAGACGCTGCGTCGCAGCCGCAGTCCGATCGAGTCCCTCCAAGACGGCCCCGTCGAGGTGGGGCAGCAGGTCCGAGGCCCGATCGAGGAGCTCGCGGGCGCTGCCGGTCGACTCGAGCAAGCCGATGATGCGCTCAGACTCTGCCCCGACGGAGCCGGGGAAGCCCTGCTTTTCGAGCTCGGCGCGCACGCCCTCCCAGCCGACCCGGTCGAGGCGGTCGAGCCTCACCAGGTATGCCGGTGCACGTCCCGGCTCGACACCCGCCGCCGTCGCGACTGCGAAGAGCAGTCGCCGGTCGTTCACGCGAGCCTCGACGGGGCCGGCGCCGACGTCGCACAGCGCCGACATCGTCGCTTCGAGCAGCTCGGCCTCGGCGAGCTCGGTGGCCTCGCCGAGGGTGTCGATGTCGCACTGGGTGAACTGACGGTAGCGACCCCGTTGCGGCCGCTCGGCCCGCCAGACCGAACCGACCTGCATCGCCCGGAACGGCGCCGGCAGCCGTCCCCGGTTGTTGGCGTAGAAGCGCGAGAGCGGCACCGTGAGATCGAAGCGGAGCCCGAGGTCGACGAGATCGTCGAGCGCCGCCCGCTCGATCACCGGGTCGAGCCCTCGCCGCAAGACCTTGTAGATGAGCTTCTCGTTCTCACCCTCGCCCGACGAGGTGAGCCGAGCTATGTCCTCGAGGGCTGGGGTGTCGAT
>JBOGHY010000207.1:0-6456 GCA_050742375.1 Acidimicrobiales bacterium
CGCCAGACCCGGTGGCCGCCGACCAGGCACGGTGGCTGTGCTTTCGAGTCCGAGGATCAGCGCCAGGGTTGTCTCGATCTGCTCCATGTTCGCGGGGGTGACCCTTCCGATCCGACGTAGCAGCCGCGAGCGGACGACGGCTCTGAGTGCTCGACACACCGCTCGACTGACGCGCTCGATACCGACGGCGGGCTCGAGCTCGACGCGGAGAGCTGACGGCGCCATCGAGCTCGACACGGGAACGACGACGATCAGCTCTTCCGTCGCACCGGTGCTCAGCTCATCCACCGAGACGACGATCGCTGGACGAGTCTTGGCGGGCTCGCCGCTCCGCCCCGCGCCGAGCGCCACCAGCCAGATGTCCCCGCGGCGGGGCTCGTCAGCTGAGACCATCCGCGAGCGTGCCTTCCCACTCGCGCAGCTCGACCTGCGTGGCGGGATCCTGCTCGTCGATGCGACTGGCTTCCCGTTCCGAGCGCCATATGGCGTCTCGCCGATGTGCTCGGGCGATCTCGCCGAGCAGCGCGGCCACCGACATTCCCCGTTCTCGCGCCTGTTCGGCGAGGAGATCGCGCGTCGCGCGACTCACTCGGATCGTGGTCGTCGTGTTCGCCATGTCGCCAAAGCGTAGCGCTATGTCGAGGCGCTACGGTCAACGCGACGTTGCTCACCGCGGCCGGCCTAGTGGGCGGCGCGCAGCTCGGCCGCCCGCTCCTGCAGGCGCCGGTCCCGCTCGTGCACCTCGGCGACCATCTGGGACCGGAAGGTCTCGAGCGCCGCCGCCGCGGCGGGCTCGAAGAGCGCCACGATGCGCGCCGCCAGCAGGCCGGCGTTGCGCGCCCCGTCGATCGAGACCGTGGCGACAGGGATGCCCTTCGGCATCTGCACGATCGAGAGCAGCGAGTCGAGCCCGTCGAGCTTCGAGAGGGCGATCGGCACCCCGATGACCGGGAGCATGGTGACGGCGGCGAGGACGCCCGGCAGGTGGGCCGCCCCGCCGGCGCCGGCTATGACCACCTTCACGCCGCGGTCGGCGGCCTCGCGGGCATAGGCGATGGTGTCGTCTGGGGTGCGATGGGCCGAGAGCACCCTCATCTCGGAGCCGATCCCGAGCTCGGACAGGACAGCCGCCGCCTCCGACATGACGGCGAAGTCGGAGTCGCTCCCCATGACGATGGCGACGCTCATGTGGCAGGTGCTCCTTTCAGGACGGCTTGCGGTTCGAGCGGCCCCTCACCTGGCGCTCAGGCCCCTGACCGGCGGATCCGGCAGCGGCGACAGTCTGCGGCCGAGCAGGCCGAGGGCGCAACCGACGGCGATGCCGGCGGCTACGTCGGAGGCGTGGTGGATTCGGACGTGGATGCGGCTCAGCGCCACGACGGTGGCGGCGCCAAAGTAGAGCGGGCCGAGGTCGTCGCCCTCCGAGAGCAGCGTTGCGGCGCAGAAGGCCGCCGTGGCATGCCCGCTCGGGAAGCTGGAGGTGAGCGGCTGGCGGAACGGGAAGGGATGGACGAGCCCGCCGGCGACGGGACGGCCGCGGCCGAAGAACGCCTTCAGGATGGCGTTGACGAGGACCGACTCGATGCCGGTGGCCACGACGGACCGGGCGGCCGCCCGCTCGTCGTTCGGGCGGCCCCGCAGCGCCCGCACGAGTGCCGCCATCACCCACAAGAGGCCGAAGTCGCCGAGCGCCGAGGCGCCGTAAAAGAGGCGGTCGACCTCCCGGCGGCCGCGGAGTCCTTCGAAGACGGCGTCGACGCGGGCGTCGAAGCGCCGGATGCCGGCTCGCATCAGGCGGGCAGCGTACCTCCCGCCAGGCCCGCAGCGGCGAGCTCGGGATCGCCCCCATAGGCCGGGCAGTAGGCGGTGAAAGAGCACCACTTGCAGAGAGGCGACGGGTGCGGGCGGAAGTCGTCCTCGGCGCAGGCACGCTCGATCGCCGCCCAGACGGCCCGCGCCCGCTGGTTGACGCCGTAGAGGGACTGGTCGGTCGTGTCGGCCGAGACGACAACCCGGTCCCGCAGGTAGAGGAGACGCACGCTGGCCGGCCGTTCGCCGAGGACCTTCTCGCACAGGTAGGCGTAGAGCTGGAGGGAGGAGAGCCGGGAGCGCGACTGCTCGGGGCGGGGCGCCCTGCCGGTCTTGTAGTCGACGACGGCGAGGCCGCCGCCTGCGCTGCGGTCGAGGCGGTCGATGATGCCCCGAAGCGTGATGCCGTCGACCTCGACGCGGAGGTCGAGCTCGAGCCCGATCGCCTCGACCTCGTCAGGATCCTCGATCTCGAAGTAGCGGTCGAGGAGCACAGAGCTGTCGCCGACGAAGGCCTGCAGCCCGGCCGGATCGAGGTCGAGATCGAGGAGCTCGGGATCCTGACGTAGCTCTTCGAAGGCCCGCCCGAGGCACGCTTCGGCGGCCAGGCGGTCGCGCCCGCCGCGCTCTACCTCGGAGAAGAGCAGCTCGAGCGCACGGTGCACGAGCGTCCCCTTCACGGCCTGGATGGAAGGTACCTCGGGCAGGTGCTCGACCACCGAGAAGCGGAAGGACAATGGGCAGCTCGTGAAGGCGGAGATCTTGGAAGGGGTGAGAGTCTCGGGGAGCTGGCGGACCGGCACTCTCCGAAGGTTACGCGGGGGCTGTATCGGCGGCGCGGATGACCGAGGCGGCAACGACGTCCGGGCGCTCCATCGGCCCGAGGTGACCGAGGCCCTCGAAGGCAACGGTCCTTCCCGCCCGAAGACGCCTGGCCACCGCCTCCACCATCTCGGGCCCGAAGGACTCCGACAGCGCCCCGCAGGCAAGGGTGACCGGGACCTCCACCGAGAAGAGGTCGCGGTAGGCGGCGTGCGAGTAGCCGTGCGAGTAGATCCGCGCCTCGTCGTGGGGGCGGCAGCGGAGCGTGACGGAACCGTCCGGCTCGCTTTCGAAGCCGTGTTCGACGTAGGCCCGCAGCACCGCTGGATGGAGGGTGGAGAGAGGGGCTTTCGAGGAGAAATTCGCGACGGCCTCGGCTTTCGAGGCGAAAGCGTCGCGGCGCCTCAGCGCGGCGGCGGCGAGCGGCAGCTCGAGGCTCGGCGGCGGCGGCTCCTCCACAGGAGTCACGACGGCCTCGTAGCAGTAGATCCGAGAGAAGGTGCCCGGAGCCAGCTCCTCTGCGAGAAGTAGGGCGGTTCCCCCGCAGGAGTGGCCGAAGCCAACCGGGCGCTCGAGGCCCGCAGCCTGCAGGACTGCGAGCACATCATCTCGAAAGCCCCTCCAATCCCCCCCAAATCCCTCATAGGCTCTCGACCGCCCGTGCCAGCGACAGTCGAGGGCGACGCATCGGAAGCGCCCGCCGAGGTGCTGCGCCATCGGCTCGAGCACCTGGGCGCAAAAGCCCGTCGCGTGCACCAGCACGATGGGCTCGCCGCTGCCGCCGAAGTCGTACCAGGCGATCTGCGAGCCGTCGGCCGTCGTGGCGTAGGCGGGGGCGCTCGGCACCCGGCGGAGAGTAGCGGTGGTCCGGCCGTGACGGGCCGTGGCGTGACGTTCGTCGACCGTTGGCGGCCGTAAGATTGGCTGGCCGTGCAGCACTTCCTTTCGACCTGGGGCTACCTCGCGCTCGCCGTGCTCACCTTCGCCGAGGCGGCGTGTGTGCCGATCCCGTCCGAGATCACCCTCGGCTTCGCCGGATACCTCGCCTTCACCCACAAACTCGAGATCGTGCTCGTCATCGTGATAGGGGCGCTCGGTGAGCTCTGCGGCTCGTTCGTCGGCTACGCCATCGGTCGTTACGGCGGGCGGCCCTTCGTCGACAAGGTCGGCCGCTACCTGCTCATCTCGAACCTCGACCTCGACCGCTCCGAAGCCTGGTTCGCCCGCCGGGGCGAGCCGGCCGTCTTTTTCGGGCGGATCCTTCCGATCATCCGCACCTTCATCTCCATCCCGGCCGGCATGGCCGAGATGCGTCTCCGGCGCTTCGCCGCGGCGACCCTGGCCGGGAGCCTCGTGTGGTGCACGGCGCTCGCCGTTGTCGGCTACGAGCTCGGGAGCCGCTGGCACTCGATCACGAAGGGCTTTTCTGCGGCCGGCTACGTGCTCATCGCCGTCGTGGTGATCGCCTTCGTTCTCCTCGTCGTCCACCGACTTCACACACTTCGCCGCGAGCGCGCCCTCGTGCCCGGGGCCGTGCCGGTGCCCGCGCCGGAGCCCGCGCCCGTGCCCGTGCCGGCGCCCGCGCCCGCGCCGGACCGGGACTAAGGAAAGGGGGGCCGGGTGGGGGCCGAGCCGGCGGTCATCGTCGAGAGCCTCTCGAAGTCCTACGGGGAGCTGCGCGCCGTCCGGGACGTCAGCTTCGAGGTCGAGGCCGGGGAGACCTTCGGCTTCCTCGGCCCGAACGGGGCGGGCAAGTCCACCACCATCTCGATGCTCTGCACCCTGGTGCGCCCGACGTCAGGCAGGGCCGTCGTCGCCGGAGCCGACGTCGTCGCCCAAAAGGCGCTCGTGCGCAGTCGCATCGGCCTCGTCTTCCAGGACCCGACCGTGGACGACTACCTGACGGCGGCGGAGAACCTGCGCTTTCATGCCGAGCTCTACGGCGTCGCCCGCTCCGAGGTCGGCGCCCGCATGGGGGCCGTGCTCGAGATGGTGGGCCTCGACGACCGCCGCGACGACGTGGTGCGCACGTTCTCGGGCGGCATGCGGCGGCGCCTCGAGATCGCCCGCGGGCTCCTTCACTCGCCCCGCGTGCTCTTCCTCGACGAGCCCACCGTCGGCCTCGACCCACAGACGCGGGTGCACATCTGGAGCTACATCGCCACCCTCAAGGCGTCGGAGAAGATCACCATCTTCCTGACCACCCACTACATGGACGAGGCGGAGTACTGCGACCGCATCGCCATCATCGACAACGGCGAGATCGTCGCCCTCGACACGCCCGAGGCGCTCAAGGCCGGTGTCGGCCAGGATCGCGTCGAGGTCGGAACTGCCGAGCCGGCGGAGGTGATGGCGGTGCTCGAAGCCGCCTTTGGCCTGAAGGCGAGCATGTCGGAGGGCGTCGTGACCTTCCACGTGGAGAACGGGGCGGAGTTCGTGCCCAGGCTCTTCGCCGAGGCGCGGCTTCCGATCGCCTCCATCCGGGTGGCGCGCCCGACCCTCGACGACGTCTTCATGACCTACACGGGCCGGACGATCCGTGATGCCGAGGCGTCGGGTGCCGAGCTGATGCGCTCCAACCCGTGGGTCCGCTCCGCCGCCGCCAGGCGCCTGCGCTGATGAGCCTCTCGACGCTCGCCCCCGTTGCCCAGGTCCGCGAGCCGGGCGGGCGCCTCGTCGACGACCTGCGCGCCGCCAAGGTGGTCTGGAAGCGCGAGCTCATCCGCTTCAGCCGCAGCCGCTCGCGCATCGTCACCTCGCTCGTCCAGCCGGTCCTCTACCTGCTCGTGCTCGGCACGGGCCTCTCGGTGATCGTGAAGGGCGGGCATTTCGACTTCCGCACTTTCATGTTCCCGGGCGTCGTCGGCATGACCCTCTTGTTCACGGCGATCTTCTCGGCGATCTCGATCGTGTGGGACCGGGAGTTCGGTTTCCTCCGCGAGATGCTCGTGGCACCCGTCCGGCGCTGGGCGCTCGTGATGGGCAAGTGCCTCGGGGGAGCGACCGTTGCCACCATCCAGGCGGCGATCATGCTCGCCCTCGCCGGCGCCGTCGGGGTTCCCTACTCGCCGGCGATGCTCGCCGAGCTGCTCGGTGAGATGGTCCTCACGTCGATCGCGCTGACGGCCTTCGGCGTGCTCGTGGCGAGCCGGATGTCGCGGGTCGAGTCCTTCCAGGTGGTCATGCAGGTGGTCGTGCTGCCGATGTTCTTCCTCTCCGGCGCCATCTTCCCCCTGAGCCGCCTTCCCTCCTGGCTCGGTGCGCTCACCAAGATCGACCCCCTCACCTATGCCATCGACCCGATGCGCCAGACCGTCTTCGCCCGCCTCGTCGTTCCCGGCCCGGTCCTTCGTGCCTTCGACCCGGGCGTCAGCTGGAACGGCTGGAGGGTGCCGATCGGACTCGAGCTCGGCCTCGTCGGGCTCGCCGCCGTGCTCCTCCTCGCAGGCGCCGTCGTGCAGTTCTCGCGGACCGAGTGAGCCTCGCCACGAGCGACCTCGCCCTGGGTCAACTTCGCTCGGGTCAGTGGCTGGCGAGCCCGGGCGCGATCTGATTGAATGTCAGAATCGTGTCAGTCGCTGCACGGCGCGGGCGTACCACGGGTACCAAGGAGGAGGTTCTTATGTTCCGTAAGTCCTGGCTGGTGGTGGCGATCGCCGCAATGACGGCGGTCGCGCTCGTAGCTGGCATGGCCCCCGGCACGGTGAGCGCCGCTGTCCGCCACGCCGCCTATGACCACGCCGCGAGAGGCAAACCGATACTTATCGGCGCTGTCATCGACGAGACGAACACGATGAAGCCCTTCGACGTGCCCGCTCTGCAGGC
>JBOGHY010000208.1:0-6425 GCA_050742375.1 Acidimicrobiales bacterium
GCGAGGAGGCGGGCTGCCCGAACCTGTCCGAGTGCTGGTCGGACGGGACTGCGACGTTCATGATCAACGGCGCCCGCTGCACGCGGGCCTGCGGCTTCTGTCTCGTCGACACGAGACGCCCCGGCCCTATAGATAGAAGCGAGCCGGAGCGGGTGGCAGACGCAGTCCGGTCGATGGGGCTCTCTCATGCGGTCGTGACGGCCGTTGCCCGAGACGACCTCTGCGACGGGGGGGCAGGAGCTTTCGCCGCGACCATCGGGGCGATACGTCGGGCGTGCCCGGAGACCTCGGTCGAGGTGTTGATCCCCGACCTCAAGGGCAACGACGCCTCGCTCGGAGTCGTCTTCGATGCCCGTCCGGACGTGTTGAACCACAATGTCGAGACGGTGAACCGCCTCCAGCGGGCCGTGCGGCCGTCTGCGTCCTACGCCCGCAGCCTGTCGGTGCTCGCCCGGGCGAAGAGGGCCGGCCTCGTCACCAAGTCAGGCCTCATGGTCGGCCTCGGCGAGAGCGCGCCGGAGGTGCTTTCGACGCTTTACGACATGAGGTCGGTCGGGGTCGACATTGTCACGATCGGGCACTACCTCCGCCCGAGCGCGGCGCACCTCCCGATCGCCCGGTGGTGGCGTGCCGAGGAGCTCGACGAGCTACGGGCCTCCGCCTCGGCGCTCGGCTTTGCCCACGTGGAGTGCTCGCCCCTCGCCCGCTCGAGCTACCACGCCCGCCAGGCAGCACAGGCCGCCGCCGCTTCGCCCGGGGCCGCCCTGGATCGCAACGCCGCCCTGGCTCGCAGCGCCGCCCTGGCTCGCAGCGCCGGGGTGGCCACGTGAACCCCGTCCTCGTGCGCGCCGCCCGCATGGCAGCTGTCCGGGACGCCATGCGCGCCGCGGAGGTGGACTGCCTGCTGCTCTCGCTCGGAGCGGACCTGCCCTGGCTCACCGGTTACGAGGCGATGCCGCTCGAGCGCCTCACGATGCTCGTGCTGCCGGCCGACGACGAGGCGACCCTCGTCGTGCCGGAGCTCGAGGCGCCGCGGGTGGCACACGACAGCACGCTTTTTGCCATGAGGCCCTGGAAGGAGACCGAGGATCCCATTGGGCTCGTGGCCACCCTCACCGGGTCGCGCCGTCGCCTGGCGGTGTCCGACCGTGCGTGGGCGACGCACGTGCTCGCGCTCGAGGGCGCCCTCCCCGAGGCTTGCCTCGAGGTGGCGAGCACGGTGACCTCGCCGCTTCGCGCCGTAAAGGACGACGCGGAGATCGCCGCCCTGCGAGCTGCGGGCGCCGCAGCCGACGCCGTCACGGCTGCCCTTCTCGCCGGCGAGATCGCCCTCATCGGGCGCAGCGAGGCGGCCGTGTCGGCCGAGATCGCTGCCCGGCTCGTGGCAGAGGGACACGCCAAGGCGAACTTTGCCATCGTCGGAAGCGGCCCGAGCTCGGCCAGCCCTCACCACTCGCCCGGAGCCCGGATCATCGAGGCGGGCGAGGTTGTCGTGTGCGACTTCGGGGGAGTGCTCTACCTGGAAGACAGCGTCGGGTACTGCTCGGACACGACGCGAACGGTCGTGACCGGCGATCCCTCGGCTGAGCTCGCCGAGATGTGCTCGGTGCTGGAGGAGGCACAGGCCGCCGCCGTCGACGCCGCCACTGTTGGAACGGCGTGTGAGGCGGTCGACGCCGTCGCTCGGGGACGCATCGCCGAGGCCGGCTACGGCGATGCCTTCATACACCGCACCGGCCACGGCATCGGTATCGAGGAGCACGAGGACCCCTACCTCGTCGAGGGGAACCCGGCCCGCCTTGTGGCTGGCAACGCCTTTTCGATAGAGCCGGGGATCTACCTTCGGGGCCGTTTCGGGGCCCGCATAGAGGACATCGTGGTGGCGACCGAAGACGGGCCACTTGCGTGCAACTCTGTCGCCCACGGACTCGCCGTCGTCGAGGCGTAGGCGCCGGATCTCGCCCCCGGCGCCGATCTACGGGCGGACCTCGTTATAGCGCTCGCCCCGGCTCGCTTCCCGGCGCGCCCTATGGGATCAAGCCGGCGGACGAAGGCCACCGTGGCGGCCGAGAAAGTCGAGGAAGCGGGTCATGCGGTCCACCGACTGTGAAGGTGTCCCCCCCATCGTCGGGAAGAAAGACAGGTGCGAGCCGCCCGGGTACCTCACGTACTCGACCTCCTTGCCGAGCCACCTGAGGGCCGAGTAGAGCTGGTCCGACTGCCCGGGCGGGCAGCGCAGGTCGCCCTCGTTCACGTGCAGCAGCACCGGCGTCGTCGCCTGTGGAAGATGGGTGAGGGGGGATCGGGCTCGGAAGGCGTCCGGCTCCGTCCATGGGTCGCCCCCGATGTGGGCGGCGCTGAACCAGGGGATGTCCGTCGTGCCGAACATGCTCACCTGGTCGACGACGGGCGCGCCGACGATTGCCGCCTTGAAGCGCCCGGTGTGGCCGATCGTCCAGGCCGTCATAAAGCCGCCGTATGAGTAGCCGCCGACGAATTGCCGCCGGACATCGCCGTTGCCGCGCTCGATGGCGTCGTCGGCACACGCCTCGATGTCGGCGAGGTCGCCGCCGCCCCAGTCGTGCATGGCAAGGCGCCGGAAGCCTTCGCCGTAGCCGATGCTTCCACGCGGGTTCGGAAGCACGACGGCGTAGCCGGCACCCGCGAGGACCTGGTAGAAGCCGAGGAGCTCCGAGAGCGGGTTGTAGAGGGAGGGCCCGCCGTGGATCTCGACGAAGATCGGTGGAGGGGCCACCCCCCGGGCACGCCCGGAGGACCGAGAGACGCTCCTCCGCCCACCGCCGACGGCCCGGGCTGGCCCCGGCGGCCGCATCAAGAAGTACTCGACTTCGATGCCGTCGGGCGACGTCGCCCGATGGCGTGTAGCCGGAAGGAGCTCGACCGCGCCGAGAAGGTTCTTGCCGGCATCGCTCACCCGCACGGCCTTCGTCCCGCCGTGGACGGGCGCGACGAAGATCTCCGATGGTTGGTCCACCCACTTCGCCTCATAGGCGATCCTGCGCCCTCGTCCCGAGCCGCCCACCGCGACCCCGTATGACTGGAGCTCTCCCGTCGCGACCTCTATGGGCTTGCGGGCGGCGCCCAACCTTGCGCGGTACCAGGCGAGGCTCCCGCGATCTGCCACGTTGAAGACGAGCTCGTCGTCCGCGATCCAGGCGAAGGGCCGGCCCGGCCCGAGGGTGATGCCGGCCGGCCGGTCGAGCTCGGGCAGGAGGCGCTCGGGATTGCCCCTACCGTCCGAGTCGACGACAAAGATGCCCGGGTCGCGGTGGAAGGCGTCGGCTGGCCTCGCTGCTCCGGCGAAGGCCACCTTCTTGCCGTCGGGTGAGAAGGTGGGGTACTGCGCCCCCCCGAATCCGCGCGTTAGGCGTGCCAGGCGGCCGCCGGAAGCCGCCATGGCCCACAGGTCCTGGTGCACGAGGCGGTCGTCGCGGCCCTGGCCCCGGTCGGAGACAAAGACGAGGCGCTCGCCGTCGGGCGAGAATTCAGGAAAGGCGTGGTCGTAGTCACCGCGCGTCACCTGGTGGAGCGCGCCGGTGGAGACGTCGAGAACGAACAGGTGGTCTCGACCGGAGCGGTAGCCCGCACCGTCGAGACGGCCGAAGAGCCCGCGGACGACGACAGGAGCATTGTGCGCCTGGGGCGAGTCGTCCTGCGACCTTCCTCCGAGGTTCACGACCAGAACGACGCGGTCGCCCGAGGGTGACCAGGCGAGGTAGCTCACCGGGCCGGGGAGCTCGACGGTGCGGGGCATCCCCCCGCTCATGGGCGCAAGCCGCAACGAGGGCTGTCCTCCATCGGCCGACAAGAAGGCGAGGTGCCTCCCGTCGGGCGAGAAACGGGGCTGGAGGTCCGCAGGGCCCTCGGTGAAGGGACGAGGTGGGGCCGAGCCGTCGGCCGGAGCCGTCATGATGCGGGTAAAGGCCCGGTCGGCTTCTTTGTCGAGGGATGTCTCGCACCAGGCGACGAGGTTTCCGTTCGCCGAGAGGTGCGGGTCCTGTGCTGAGCAGAGCGACATGATGTCCACGGGGCGCATGTGGTCTCGAGCCATGGCGGCAGTCTTTCAGGCTTCGCGCATCGATGTCCGCGGCTCTGTAGCCTCCCTCTGATGGAGGGAATAGACGAGGGAGCCACCTCCCGGTGGCTTGCTGAGAACGTCGGGCTCTTGCAGCCCGTCAGCTTCGAGCTCATCGCCGGCGGGCGCTCGAACCTCACCTACAAGGTGACCGACGCCGGGGGCACCTCTGTGGTGCTGCGGCGCCCACCCACCGCGCATGTGCTGCCCACCGCACACGACATGGGTCGTGAGCACAGGGTCGTGACGGCGCTCGGGCCGACGGCGGTGCCCGTTCCCCGCACGCTCGGCTACTGCACGGATGCTGCCGTGACGGGAGCGCCCTTCTATGTGATGGAGCACGTCACGGGCTGCGTCGTTCGCGACGCCTCTTCGGCGATGGAAGCTCTCGACGAGGACGGCCGTGGCCGGGCGAGCCGTTCTCTTGTCGATGTGCTGGTGGGACTGCACGCCGTCGACTTCGAGGCGGTTGGCCTCGGCGACCTCGGGCCTCACTACGGCTACATCTCCCGTCAGCTCGAGCGGTGGCACGGCCAGTTCGACCACAGCCAGATAGAAGGATGCGCCCGGGTCGATGCCGTGGACCGCGTCTACGAACGGCTCGTCTCGAACCTTGCTGCCGGGAGCGAGACGACAATCGTCCATGGCGACTACCGGCTCGACAACACCATCCTCACCGAAGGCGGCGAGGTGGCCGCCGTGCTGGACTGGGAGATATGCACGCTCGGCGATCCCCTGGCAGACCTCGGGACGCTGATGGTCTACTGGGCCGAGCCCGGAGACGAGATGACAGCCCTCGGCGCCGCACCGACGACGGCGCCGGGGTTCTGGTCGCGCCGCCAGCTCTGCGATCGATACGAGGCGGCGACCGGGCGTGACCTTAGCGGGATCGACTACTACACCGCCTTTGCCTACTGGCGCGTGGCATGCATCTTGCAGGGGGTGCTGCGCCGTTACCTCGGGGGGGCGGCCGGGGGTGACCGGACCGGCGTCGAGCACTTTGCCACCCAGATCGGCGTTCTGGCGACAGCCGCCGAAGAGGCATCGGCGGGTCTGACGAAGTGAGCGGGAGCGAGAAGCTGGTCTTTTTGACGGGAGCCGCCGCGCCCGAAAGCCCCGTGCTCGTCGTCGCCCTCGATGGCTGGATCGACGCCGGCCTCGCGGCCGGGACCGCCCTCCAGGCTCTCAACGAGACGATCGAGCTCGAGCTCTATGCGAGCTTCGACAGCGAGGAGCTGATCGACCAGCGCGCCCGCCGCCCGCGCCTTCGGATCGACGACGGCGTGAGCTCCGAGCTCGCCTGGCCCGAGCCGGCGCTGCGCGTCGGCAAGGACGCCCTCGGCTCGGGCATTGCCGTGCTGTCCGGCCCCGAGCCGGACTTCAGGTGGCGGAGCTTTTCTGCTGCGGTCACCGAGATCGCCACGGGCATGGGCGCTCGACTGCTCGTCGGCTTCGGCGGCTTTCCCGCCGCCGCGCCGCACACCCGCCCGGTCCGCCTGGCCTCGACCGCCTCGTCAGAGCGCCTCGCCCAGCAGGTCGGCTTCGTCCCGGGCAGCATCGAGGTCCCGGCGGGTATCCAGGCCGTGCTCGAGCAGAGCGCCGCCGGGGTCGGCATCCCGTCGGTCGGCCTCTGGGCGCGTGTTCCTCACTACGTCTCTGGGATGCCCTTTCCTGCCGCCGCGGTGGCGCTTTTGGACGGGCTCGCCTCGGTGTCCGGCCTCGTGATCGACTCGCATGTCCTGTCTGAGGCGGCCGCCGCCGCCAGGCGCAAGGTGGACGAGCTCATCTCACAGAGCGCAGAGCATGCCTCGATGGTGCGCCAGCTCGAGGACTCGATGGACCGTGCAGAGGGGCCGGTGCTCAGCTTCGGCCCGGAGGGAGTCCCGACAGGCGACGAGATCGCCGCCGAGCTCGAGCGCTACCTGCGGGGCGAGGGGGGCGGCGCATAACGCCGTTGGGTTCCCGCCCGCCCCGCTCCGGGAGCCGGATGCCTCCCAGCTGTGCTTGGTGCCGCGGCTAGCTTGGCTGTGCATGCTCATCGACGGAGGGCTCGGCTTCGACAAAGAGAACATGGCGGACGAAGCGCGCCGGGTGGAGGCCGACGGCTATGACGGCGCTTGGGCGACCGAGACGGGGCACGATCCCCTCTTGGTGCTGTCGGCTGCGGCGGTGGCGACCGAGCGCCTCGAGCTAGGCACCGGGATAGTGGTCGCCTTCGGTCGGAGCCCGATGATCACCGCCACGATGGCGAACGACGTGCAGCTGCTCTCAAAGGGCCGGCTCCTGCTCGGGCTCGGTTCGCAGATCAAGCCCCATATCGAAAAGCGCT
>JBOGHY010000209.1:0-7400 GCA_050742375.1 Acidimicrobiales bacterium
TCGTCGCCCGGAAGCCCCATCTACGGCATGCCGATCCTGTCGGTCGACGACGCCCGCAACGTCGTCTTTTTGAAGCGCTCGATGCGGCCTGGCTTCGCCGGCATCGACAACGAGCTCTTGTTCGACCCAAAGACGACGCTTCTGTTCGGCGACGCCAAGGAGTCGCTCACCAAGCTCGTCTCCTCCGTGAAGTCGCTCTGACGCACCCGCGCCTCCTGCCGGCGGGGGGCCCGGTTACGCTCTGGCCCCCATGCCCGCACTGCGCAGGCCGGCGCTCCTCACCGTCGCCGTCATCGGCTTTGTGATCGTCGTTACGGTGGCAGGCCTGTTCGGCGCCGGCGCCTTCGGCTACGGCCACTTGACCACGACTACGAGCGTCCCGCCGGTGACGAGCCCGATCCAGAAGTACGCCGCCGGCAGCAAGCGGGTCCTGGCGGCGGCGATCTCCTCGCTCAAGGTCCACCTCCCCGCCCATGAGGGAGCCCCCGCTCCGGTGCTCACGCCGGGCGCCCTTCGCGGCATCCGACCCCACCAAGTGGTCGGCTTTCTTCCCTCCTACGAGCTCGGGAGCCTTGGATCCCTCAGGCTCTCCTCGTACACCACGATCGTGTACTCGTCCGTCGACCTGCTCGCAAGCGGCGCCCTCGGCCACGGCTCAGACGGCTGGAGGCGCCTCGCAGACGGCGCGGTCGGCCCCCTCCTTCAGGCTGCCCACCGCGCCGGGACCGAGGTGCTGCTCGGCCTGTCAGCGGTGAGCGAGTCGGTCATCGGCCCCGTCACCGCCAATGCCGACTCCTCCGCCGTCGTGCTCTTGAAGTCGGTGATACCGGTTCTGCAGTACTACGGCTTCGACGGCGTCGATCTCGACGTCGAGGGTCAGTCCGCAAGCGACCGACAAGGCTACTCGGCCTTCGTGGCGGAGCTCTCGAAGGGACTGCACGCTACGCGTCCCTCCTGGCGCCTCATGGTCAACACCTACCCCCAGTCGGTCGTCGATCCGACAGGGTTCTGCGACGCCCAGGCGCTCGCCCCGTCAGCCGACGAGCTCTTCGTGATGGCCTACGACATGTCCGATCTCGAGGTCCCCTCCGCGACGGCCCCGCTCACAGGAGCCCCCCTCAGCGACGTGAGCGTGGCCGCCAGCTACGCCGCCGCCGGCCTGGCGAACAAGTCGATCCTCGGGATGCCCTTCTACGGCTACGACTTCCCAGCCTCGAGGGGCCGACCCCCGGCCGTCAGCACCGGCACCGCGGTCGCCGTCACTTACGACTCGATCGTCGCCGCCGGACGGCCTGCCCTTTGGGATCCCGTGACCGACACCGCCTTCTCGTCGTTCCGCCGGGCCGGCAGATGGCACCAGACGTGGTTCGACGACCCCGTCTCGGTGGCACTCAAGACCGCCGTGGCTGTTCATTACGGCTTCCTCGGCGTGGGCGCCTGGGAGATCGGGATGGCGGTAGCGGCGCCGCAGATGACCGAAGCTCTCGACGGGGGTGCAGCCGTCGTCCGCCTCCCTTTGGCCGGGAGCTCCTGAGCCCGGCACCGGCGGGAAAGAACCCGACGCGGCGCTAGGTAGGTCATAAGCTGGGGCCGCCTGGAGGCGGGGGCTTCCCGTCGAGTTGACGACACATGGCCGACGCCGACGCCACACGGCGGGGAAGAGAGCAGGGACGCAAGCGCCGAACATTGCCATCCCGGGTTTCGAGCTCGTCGAAGAGCTCGGCCGAGGGGCGACCACCGCCGTCTACCGAGCGCTACGGGACGGCGCCGACTACGCCGTCAAAGTTCAGCACCTGAGCGGGCGGGACGATCCTGCCCGGATCAACTTCCGGCGCGAAGCCGCCATCCTCGCCGCCATCCGGCACCCCTGTCTCGGGAAGGTCTTCGAGGTCGGTGACGACGGCAGCATCTCGTGGCTCGTGATGGAGCTCATAGCCGGAAAGACGCTCGCCGACGCCATCGACCAGGCGGGCTCTTTCGAGGAGGCCCAGGCGCTCGCGGTCGCCGCCGACGTCGCCTCGGCGCTCGACGCCGCCCACCGCGTCGGTCTCGTGCATCGCGACGTCTCGCCGCGCAATGTCGTACTGCGCGCCAATGGCCCTGCGGTGCTGATCGACTTCGGGCTCGCCACGCCGACGGGCATCCGCCAGGCGGAGGACTCCGTCGTCGGCACCGTGTTGTACAGCGCCCCGGAACAGACCGGGATGGTGCGCCGGCCCGTCGACCGGCGATCGGATCTGTACTCCCTCGGCGCCGTCCTGTTCGAGTGCCTCGCCGGAGAGCCCCCGTTCAACGCCTCCGACGCCGGTGAGATCGTGCACATGCACGCCGCCCAGCCGGCGCCCGACGTCCGCGTCCGTGCGCGCCACCCGGTCTCGGGCCAGCTCGCCCGCATCGTCGCCCGCTTGATGGCAAAGGACCCCGACGACCGCTACCAGGAGGCCGGCAGCCTCCTTGCCGACATCGAGGCGCTCCGTCGGGGGATGCTGACCGAGGATGCCCCCCTCGGTCAGGCGCTCGCCTACCAGGGCGCCACCTTCGAGCACCCTCTCATCGGACGCGACCAGGAGCTCGCCGCCGTCGCCGAGGTTCAAGCGGAGTGCCGCCGGGGCGGCGCCGGGGCAACGGTGATCGTCGAGTCCGAACCCGGAGGCGGCCGTACTCGCCTTGTGGCCGAGATGGCGCGAAGCGCCCGCGAGCAAGGCGTCTACGTCCTCGAGGCACATCTCGGAACCGAGCACCACGGGCCGCTCGGGCCCCTCGCCTCCGCCGTCGGCAGGTTCCTCGCCGAGCTCGAGGGGCGCCGTCCCGATCTCGTGTCGGCCCTGCGAGAACAGATCGGCTTGTCGAGGGCCGGCGTTGCCGACTCGCTCCTCGGCCTGTCCATCGACCTCGACCGCTTCTTGCCGAGACCGCGGCAGACCGGCCAGAGCTTCCACGAGTTCGCCGTCATCGAGGCCGCCCACCTCGTCATGGCGATAGCGGCGGCGGCACCCTCTGGCGCCGTGCTCATCATCGACAACGCCCATCTCGCCGACGACGCGACCCACCGCGTGCTCGCCTACCTGGCCCCAGAGCTCACCCGCTTGGACCTTTTCGTAGTGCTGAGCACCCGCAACGACCGGGCGAACTCGGCACCTCTTGAACGCCTCCGTGCCGAGATGGGCGAGTCGGTGCGGCGCCGCCTCGAGCTGCAGCCCCTCACCGACGAGGAGATCGGCGCGATCCTCACCTGGCAGCTCGGCGGCGACGCCCTCGAGCCGGCGCTCGCCAACGAGATCGCGATCCGGGCCAACGGCAATCCGGGCGCTGCCGTCGAGTACCTGCGCTCGGCCCTGGACGCCGGTGTTCTTCGGCCGTCGTGGGGCAGGTTCTCCGTCGACGCCGAGGCGCTCGCCGGCCTCGATCTCACCACCGATCTGCTCGGGCTTGCACTCAATCGCCTGAGCGGGGTGCGGCCTGCCACCCGCTGGCTGCTCACCGAGGCGTCCGTCATCGGTCCGAGCGTTCCCGTCGGGCTGCTCGTAGAGTTGACGGGCTGGCCCGAAGGCGACGTCTATATAGCCCTTGACGAGGCCACAAACGCCCGAGTCGTCGAGCCTCAGGGTCCGGACCGCTACGCATTTCTGAACGAGGGGGTGCGCGACTCGCTCCTCGCCTCCATCGACGAAGAGGCGAGCAGGCGGGCGCACGAGATGCTCGCCCGGGTGCTCGACACCTCCGGCGACAGCCGCCCCGAGGCCGTCTACGACATCGCCCGCCATTACGCCGCCGGCGAGGTCGCCACCGACCCCGAGCGAGCTCTCCTCGCCAACCATCGGGCCGCCAAGCTCGCACTCGCAGCGCGGGCCGACGACGATGCCCTACGGTTCCTTGCCGCCGCCGCCGACATAGCCGCCACACACTCGCTCGGCCGCCAGAGCGAGCTCGAGCTGGACTGCGGCACCGCCTTCGCCCGCGCCGGGCGCGTCGACGAGGCGCTCGCCCACTACGAGCGCGCCCTCATGACCGAGAGCGACGCCGTCCGGCGCGCCGGGATCGAGCTCGAAATCTCGGAGGTCCACCACTCGCGCTCCGACGGCAGAGAGGCCCTCCGACATGTCCGAGCCGGGCTCGCCTGCATCGGCCGGCGCCTTCCTGAGAGCACCGCGCTGCTCGTCGCCACCTCGCTCTTGCGATTCCTCCTCGGAGCTCTGGTCGAGATGACCCGCGTCGGCTTCGGAAAGGCTCGGGACGCCTCGCGCGACCAACATCGACTCGAGGCGCGCCTTTTGGACGTCGCCGTCGATGCCGCCAACTCGGAGCGGTCGAGCCTCCTGGCGGCCGCCGCCGCCATTCGCTCGATACTGCCGGCCAGCCGGCTCGGGCCGGGCGAGGAGCACGTCGGTGCCTGGTCGAGGGTCGCCGCGCTGCTCGCCCAGGCACGGCACGTCCGATCCGCCGCCCGGATCGCCGCCCGGACCGGGCGGGCGGCCGCCAAGTCGGGCGAGGCGGCAGCCATCGCCCGGGCGCGCCTCGTCGAGGGTGTGATCCTCGAGGTCGCCGGGGACTGCGTCTCTTCGGAACACCTCCTCGGTGAGGTGATCCGCTCCGAAGGTCGCTTCCTGCAGCCGGCCGCCTACGCGGCTGGTGTGATGACTGCCTGCGTCAGCCTCGGGCTGCGCGGCAGGATCCTCGAGCAGGTGGGCTGGCTCGACCAGGCACGCTGGCACGTCAAGGCCTCCGAGGGAGATCCCGTCGCGGTGAGCGGACTCGATCTAGTCGCCATCGCCATAGCCGGGCTGCTCGAGCAGCCGACGACCGGGCTCGAACGGGTGACGCGTGTGGCCGAGCGGCTCGAGCGTGGGCCGGTGTCTCCGATGCTCGCCGCCGGCTTCGACGTGGCACTCGCGACGTTCCACTTCGGGCTGAACGAGCTCGGCGAACCCTTCGAACGCGCCGTCACCGCATATTCCGCCCGCAGGTTCCCCACCCGGCGCTGCCCGTATGCCTTTTCCTTCTTCTACGTCGCCCAGGCCTTCGCCCGCTTGGCCCAGGGGTTGCGGGCGGAGCCCGCCGACCGTGCGAGGCGCCTGCACCTCGCCGAAGATGCCGTCGAGGAGCTGCGACGGGCGGCCCGCACCCCTGTCCTGCGGGCCCACTACCAGGCTGCCCGTGCGGGCCTTTTGATCCTGAAGGGGCGCCCCGCGGCGGCGCTCGAGGCGAGCTCTGAGGGACAGCGGATCCTCATCGGGCTCGACGCCCCGGGCGCCGAGGTAGCGCTGCTCATGGCGCGAAGCCGTGCCCTGTCGTGCGTGGGCCACGACCAGGAGGCCGAGCGACTCGCCGTCGCCGCCGCCCGCCTAGCCGAGGACTTCGGCCTGAGCGCCTTCGTGCGCTGGATCGAGCCCGACCTGCCCGACAATCGACGTGACCGCCCGGCCTCTCTCGTCCCCGGGCGCAATCACCGTCAGCACGCCACGGTGGGCGGGGCTGCCGGGGCCGGTGGCCCGTTCGCAGGTGCCGGCGGCATGCGCGGCGCCAGCCGCGCGGCGCGCCAGCTCGACGCCCTTTTGCAGGTCGGCGCCGCAGCCGCCCGAGTGCTCGACCCCGAGGAGCTGTCCCGTCTCGCTCTCGACGAGACCGTGCGCATCCTGAACGCCGAGAGGGCGCTGTTGTTCCTCACCCACGAGAACTCGGGAATCGTGCGACCCCATCTCGGGCGCGACGCCGCCGGCAACGACCTCGGAGAGCTCGCCGGCTACTCCTCGACGATCGTGGACAAGGTCGCCTCGAGCCGCGAGCCGATCGTGCTCACCGGCACCGAGGAAGGGGCTGCCCTCGGCTCCGAGAGCGCCGTCACCCACGGGCTCCGCTCGATCCTCGTAGCGCCCCTGCAGATCGAGGACCGCCTCCTCGGGATCGTCTACCTGGACAGCCGTCTCGCCAAGGGAATCTTCACCCACGACGACGTCGAGATCCTCTCGGCCATCACCTCGCATGTGGCCTTCGCCCTCGAGACCGCCCGCCTGGCCGAGATGGAGATGTCGGTCGCGAGCGAACGCCGCCAGCGTCAGGTGGCCGAGCTCCTGCGGGACTCGATGCGTACCGTCGGCCAGAGCCTCGAGCCCCGGGACGTGCTCCAGTCGATCCTGCACACCTCCGTCTCCGCCCTCGGGGCCGACGCCGGCGCCGTCCTGCTCGCCGGCGGGGAACGCCTCGAGATCCTCGCCGCCATCGGTCCCGGCGTGACGCTTCCGGCGGGGGGCTACGACATCGCCCGCTCCGACGAGCCCGAGATAGCCGAGGCACTCCGCAGCCGAAGGCCGCTCGGGGTCGCCTCGGTGATGAGCGAGCGCAACTCTCCCCTGTTCGGCCTGATCGGCCGCTCGGGGTCGTTCATCGTGGCACCCCTCGTGGTGCGCGAAGTGGCCGTGGGCTCGCTCGTGGTGATAGCCCACCGGCCGAACGCATTCGGCCAGACCCAGATCGAGGTCGCCGACGCCCTCGCCCGCCAAGGGGTGGTCGCCTACGAGAACGCACAGCTCTTTGCCCGCGTGCAGACT
Organism: Acidimicrobiales bacterium; assembly: GCA_050742375.1. GTDB lineage: Bacteria > Actinomycetota > Acidimicrobiia > Acidimicrobiales > Bog-793 > JAKATT01. The sequence continues at coordinate 6,546 of JBOGHY010000209.1, forward strand.
CTCGCCCAGCGCGACGAGCTGTCGGGGGTGGCCAACCGGCGCCACTTCTTCGAGCTCGCCGGGCGGGCCTTTTCCGACGCCCGTGACGAGCGCAGCCCGCTGTCGGCCATGATGCTCGACATCGACCACTTCAAGGAGGTGAACGACCGCTTCGGGCACGCCTCTGGCGACGACGTCATCCGCGCCATCGCCCAGCGCATCGCCGCCACGATCGGCTCGGAGGACCTCATCGGTCGCTACGGCGGTGAGGAGTTCGCCCTCGTCGTGCGGGCACCCCTTCACCAAGCAGTCGAGCTGGCCGAGAGGCTGCGCAACGTCATCGCCGAGTCCCCGATCGAGACGGCCTCGGGGCTGATCACAGTGACGGCCTCGGTCGGCGTGGCGGAGCTAGGCGAGCGCGACGCCGACCTCGGGCGGCTTTTGTCGCGGACCGACTCGGCGCTCTACGAAGCCAAGCGCTCCGGGCGCGACCGCGTGTCGATGGCCGCCTAAGGGGAGGTGAGCGCCCAGCCAGCCGTCCGGCCGGTGCGCCGGGGGCGGGCGTGCGGAACGGCGTGAGTTACTCGCCTGCGGGGTCTTGCTCGCCTGCGCGCTCTTGCTCGCCTGCGGGGTCTTGCGCGTAGAAGGCGACACCGCGGACGAGGCGCGACTTGCGGCGAGCCTCCTGGTTGCGGTGGATGACGCCCTTGGCGGCTGCCTTGTCGATGCGCTTGATGGCGAGGCGCAGGCGGGCTGCGGCGTCCTCGGCACCGCTCTCCGCAGCCGAAAGGGCGCCTTTAGAGCGCGTCTTCAGCTCGGAGCGGACCGCCTTGTTGCGTTCGCGGCGCTTCAGGTTCTGACGGTCGCGCTTGATCT
>JBOGHY010000210.1:0-14705 GCA_050742375.1 Acidimicrobiales bacterium
GATCCGCTTTGTCGACCGTGCCCTCGGCACCTCGAAGATGTCGGCCTATACCGTGGTCGAGGCGCTTGTCCTCGTGACGTGGTGGGCGCTCCTCCGACTTTTCGAGAGGTTCCGGCGACTCGGTGTGCTCCGGCGATCGTCCCGATCGGAGCGTGCCTGACCCGCCTCGCCGGAGCGGTGCCTGGACAAGGCCGTTATGCGAAGGTCGGAGCGAGCCGCCGGCCGCGGGGCGACGGCCGGCGGTCCGGCGAGGTCAGGGGCGGACGGCGGCCGCCAGCATCGCCTGCAACTTGAGCTGAGTCTCGGCAAGCTCGGTCTCGGGATCGGAGTCGGCGACGATGCCGGCACCCGCAAAAAGCCGCAGGCTCATGGCATCGTCGGCCACGACCGCCGAGCGGATGCCGACGTGCCACTGCCCGTCGCCGCTCCCGTCCATCCAGCCGACGGCCCCGGTGTAGCGGTCCCTGTCGAGATCCTCCACCTTGGACAGGTAAGCGAGCGCCTCCTCTGTCGGCGAGCCGCAGACCGCCGGGGTCGGGTGCAGAAGCGAGAGGAGCTCCAGCACGCCCGGGCGCCGACCGCCGCCGAGGCGCCCGGCGATCTCGGTACCGAGGTGGGCGACGTTGCGGAGCTCGACGATGCTTGGCTCGGCCGGCACCACTAGCTCGGCGACGGCAAGTTTGAGGGCGCGCCCGATCGCCTCGACCACGGCGGCGTGCTCGGCCCGCTCCTTTGCCGAGGACAAAAGGGCCGACTCGAGGCGCCCGTCGACCTCGGCGTCGCCGGAGCGGGCCATGGTGCCTGCGAGGGGGTGGGAGGCGACCTGATCCTGCTGGCGGCTCACGAGGAGCTCCGGCGAGGCGCCGACGAACCCGTCGACGGCAAAGACCGAGCACGAAGGGTAAAGGTGCAGCAGGCGTTCGGTCACGTCCCCTTGGAGAACAGGCCGGTTGGTCTCGACCAGGACCTCGCGGGCGAGGACGACCTTGTCGAGGCGGCCGGTGCGGATCTCGGCGACCGCCGCCTCGACGCGGTCGAGGAAGTCGGCGTGCGGCCGGGCCGACACAAGGCTGAAGCGGTCCGGCGGTCGTCTCCTTGGGCTCCTCTCGGGCTCGCCGACGAGCTCCTCCAGCTCGCCTGGATGGGGGGCGAGCCCGACGATCGTCGCGACAGCGGCGGCGGCCTCGGGGCGGACCACGACCGCCACGCGGGGCACGACGAGGGTCGAGGGGGCCGACGGTTCGAAGGGGAGCGCCCCGATGGCCAGAGCCGGCGCGGCGCTCTCGGCCCCGTTCTCGGCGGGGATGGCGGCTAGGTGAGCCTCTGCTTCACGCACGCCTGCCAGGTCCGCGAGCCCCTTTGGGAGGTTGAGGCGCGCCGCCTCCCCGAAGCCGTACACGCCGGCCCGCCCCCGAGACACCAGGCGGCCGCGCTCGCGGGCGAGGCGCTCGAGGTGGTGCACGATCTCGGGATCGTCGATGTCGACGCTGAGGCGTCGAAGCGAGCTCACCGGGCTCGCCTGGCGAAGGTCGCGCCGCCGGCTCGGGTGGCCGTCACGATCTGGACGATGCCGCCCGAGCAGAGCGTACGGCGGGTCTCGCCGAAGCCGGCGCCGGCGAGGACGGCGTCGAGCTCGGATGGGGTGGGAAGGTAGGCGACCGACTCGGGGAGGTAGCGGTAGGCGGCTGCGTCGGAGAGCAGGGCCCCCACCACCGGCACGCCGTAGCGGAACCAGAGCGAGTGCCCGGCTCTCAGAAGGCCGTTTTGAGGCTCGGCCAACTCGAGCAGCGATAGGCGCCCGCCCGGGCGAACCACGCGGGAGAGCTCGGAGACCACCGGCGCCAGCGCGGCGAAGTTGCGCAAGGCGAAACCGCTCACGGCGCCGTCGAGGGCGGCGGGCCGGAGCGAAAGCGCCCCGGCGTCGCACAGGACAAGGGGAACCTCGCGGTCCCGCGTCCGGCGGAGCATGCCCATGGACAAGTCGACACCAACCGAGGAGAAGCCGCGTCGCGAGAGCTCGGCAGCCAGATCCCCCGTCCCGCAGGCGAGGTCGAGCACGCACGAGCCGGGTTGCAGCCCGAGAAGCGTTATCGCCCTGCTTCGCCAGCCGGCGTCGAGGCCGAAGGTCATGACCTTGTTCACGAGGTCGTAGCGGGGGGCGATGGCGTCGAACATCTCCCGCACGAAGCTGGCCTTCTGCGAAGGGTCCGGAAGGGCGCTCGTGCGCCGGCCGGCCGAGGTCACCCTGCTCTACCGCCGGCGGCGCGACGAGCCGGTCGCCGATGCGGGCACGGAGCAGAGCCTAGGGCAGCGCGGGGGGACCTAGGCTCGGTCGATGGCGATCGACTTCTGCTTCACACCCGAGATCGAAGCGGTTCGGAGCCGGGTGCGGGCATTCGTGGACGAGTCGGTGCGCCCCGTCGAAGAGCGTCTTGTTGGCGACGGTGCCGACCGCGCAGCCTGGCGGCGGGCGATCGCCCAGCTTCGCTCGACGGCTCGCGCCGAGGGGCTCTTCCTCCCGCACATGCCTGCGGAGTGGGGCGGGATGGGTCTCGGGCCGACGGCCATGGCTGCGGTGAGCGCCGAGCTCGGACGCTCGAGGATCGCAGCCTTCGTGCTCAACTGCCAGGCGCCGGACGAGGGGAACATGCATACCCTCCTGCACTTCGGCACCGCCGAGCAGAAGGAGCGCTACCTGCGGCCGCTCTGCGAGGGGACGCAGCGATCCTGCTTCGCCATGACCGAGCCAGAGGTGGCCGGGTCGGATCCCACCCTCATTCAGACCCGCGCCGTCCTCGAGGCGGGCGACTTCGTGGTGGACGGCCACAAGTGGTTCATCTCCGGGGCCCGAGGCGCGGCGCTCTGCATCCTCATCTGCAGGACCGAGGAGGAGCCGGAGATCCCCCAGGCCGCCACCTCGGCGCTCATCGTCGAGCTTCCCGCCCATGGCTTCGACATCGTGCGCGACGTGAGGACGATGGCCGGCAGCCACAACCACTGCGAGATCGTCATCTCGGGGTTGCGAGTGCCAGGCGACCGGCTGCTCGGCGAGCGAGGCGGCGGGCACCGCCTCGGCCAGGCGAGGCTCGGCCCGGCCCGCCTCGCCCACTGCATGCGCTGGCTCGGCCAGACCGAGGTCGCTCTCGACGCCATGGTCGAGCGGGCACGGTCGCGCTACTCCCACGGTTCGCTGCTCTCGGAGAAGCAGGGCATCCAATGGCTCATCTCCGACTCGGCCCTCGAGCTCTACCAGGCGAAATTGATGGTGCTGCACGCCGCCTTCCGTATCGAGAACCGGCTCGACTTCGAGAACGAGGTCTCGATGGCGAAGTACCACGTCGCCAACACGCTCTGGCGGGTGGTCGACCGCGCCGTGCAGGTGCATGGGGCACTTGGCTACTCGTCGGACAGCCCGCTGTCGGAGCTGCTGGTCCAGGCGCGCTGGGCCCGCCTCGCCGACGGCGCCGACGAGGTCCATCGTTGGCGCATCGCCGAGCGGGCGACACGAGCGGTGGCAGAGACCGGTACCACGCGGCTCGCCACGGGCGACCTACCCCTCTGAGCCCGTGCCGGCCGACTTCGCTGAGCTGTCGTCGATCTCGGGGAGCCTCGAGCAGCTGGCGCACCGGGTCGCCCAGATGGCCGAGTCGCTCGATGCCTCAGGCGAGCCCGACTCGGCGGCGGAGCTCTTCGGCGTCGAGAGGGCGTTGGACGCCGCCGGGCGTCGGTTGCGGCGGCTGCTCGAGGCGGCCGCCCGCGGCGCCTCCTGACGGGACGGGCCCGGGCGCGCCGACGGCGCCCCTAGGGGCGCCGTCGGGAGCGGGTCGGGCGGCGGATCCCGAGCTCCGCTCGTAATGGAACCAGGTGGCGGGAACCGGTTCCGGGCGACACGATAGCGCGTCGTCCTTGCTATGTCACCTGGCTGGTGTTTTAGGCCACAACATCCCGCCGTCCCTGGTCAAGGGTGCAATTCCGCCTTCTTATGCCGGACCGTGGGTGTTGAGGGCCTGCCAGTCGCGCTCGCCTCGGCCACGGCGCCCCCTGGCCTGCGCTTCGATGGCAGGGGGGCGACCGAGCCGATGCCGGCCGAGGGGCAGACATCGGCGAGCAGGCACTCGCTGCAGCGGGGTCGGCGGGCGAGGCACACCAGGCGCCCGTGCAGGATCAAGCGCAGGCTGAGCGCCCCCCACTCCTCTTCTGGTACGAGGCGACAGAGCGACGCCTCCACCTTGACGGGGTCCTGCTCGCTCGCAAGGCGCAGGCGGCGTGCGAGGCGGCCGACGTGGGTGTCGACGGGGAGCCCGGGCAGCCCGAAGCCGACAGAGCGGACGACGTTCGCAGTCTTTCGCCCCACCCCGGGCAGGCTCGTGAGGTCGTCGATGTCGCGTGGCAGCTCGCCGCCGAAGCGCCCGGCGACGTCGACGGACATCTCGATCAGATGCCGGGCCTTGGTGCGGAAGAAGCCCGTCGGCCGGATCAGGTCCTCGAGCTCTGAAGGGTCGGCGCCGGCGAGCTCGCTCGGGCCCGGGTACCGGGCGAAGAGGCCCGGGGTCACCATGTTGACCCGCTCGTCGGTGCACTGGGCAGAGAGGATCGTCGCCACGAGCAGCTGGAAGGTGTCGGCGTGGCAAAGTGCGCACAGCTCGGTGGCCGAGCCCGGATAGGCACCGGCCAGACGGCGACAGATCTCGAGTGCCCGGGCGCATCGCGCCCGGGCCGGTTCGCGGGCCATGTCGGAGCGTACCGGCCGCAGCCGGGGTTCTCCGGGGCGGCGGGCACCCATTAGCCTCCCGCTCTGTGCACGAGGTCGAGGTCAAGCGCAGGATGGGGGAGGCGGACATCGCGGCGCTGTCGAAGCTGATCGAGGACGCTTCTGCCGCCGACGGGCATCGGGCCCTCGGGGAGCACAAGTGGCTCGATCTCACCGACGGCGGTCGCGAGGGCTTCTCCGGCTTCGTCGCCCGCGAGTCGGGCCACCACCGCGTGATCGGTTACGCGCAGCTCTCCAGAGGCTCCGGGCGGAGCTGGGCGATCGAGTACGTCGTCCATCCGGAGTTCCGGGCCGGCGAGCGGTCCCTCGGGGTCGACCTTGTCGGTGCCGCCCTCGGCGAGATCGCCTCCGAGGGCGGGGGACACGTGCACCTGTGGGTGCCGAAGCCCGGCGAGGTCGACGACGCCGTGGCGGCCGATGTCGGCCTGCGTCGCGGGCGAGATCTGTTCCAGATGCGACGGCGCCTGCCCGTTCGGGGCCTCCGCTCGACGGTTGCGACGCGGGCGTTCCGTCCCGGCCAGGACGAGGCTGCCTGGCTCGAGGTCAACAACGCCGCCTTCAACTCCCATCCCGAGCAGGGCTCCTGGACGCTTGCAACACTGGCCGATCGCGAAGCTCAGCCCTGGTTCGACCCGAGCGGCTTTCTCTTGTACGAGAAAGACGGCGAGCTGGCGGGCTTTTGCTGGACGAAGATCCACGACGAGGCAGGAGAGCTTCTGGGCGAGATCTACGTCGTGGCCGTGGCGCCCGTCCACCAAGGCCGCGGCCTCGGAGGCGAGATGGTCCTCGCCGGCCTCGAGCACCTGGCAGGAGAGGGCGTAGCCACGGGCATCTTGTACGTAGACCGCGAGAACGCCGCCGCCCGGGCGCTCTACCGGCGCCTCGGCTTCGTCGACGACCACGTCGACCGGGCCTACACCGGCGACGTGGGCCCGGCCCGAAGATGAGCCGCTACGAGCTCACAGAGGGCGCGATCGCCGCCCTCATCCCCGGGGAGCCCGCCTACCGCGCCCGCCAGATCTACGCCGGGATGCACGGGGGCTTACGGGCGCCCGAGGAGATGACCGAGCTCCCGGCCTCGCTGCGGGCGACGCTGTCGGCGAGCGCGGCCTTCGCCACCGGCTTCGAGGTCGCCGAGGAGCTGAGCTGCGACCGGGGAAGCACCCGGCGATTCGTCCTGCGCTCACCCCTCGACGGCGCCGTCGTCGAGACCGTCCTCATGCGCTACAGCCGCCGGGTGACAGCGTGTGTGTCGAGCCAGGCCGGATGCGCCATGGGGTGCAGCTTCTGCGCCACCGGCCAGATGGGCTTCGGCCGCCACCTGTCCGAGGCTGAGATCGTCGAGCAGGTCATCCGCTCGGCCCGCGCCGCCGCCGAGGAGGGGTGGGGACGGCTCTCCAACGTCGTGTTCATGGGCATGGGGGAGCCCTTCGCCAACTACGCGAACGTGCTCGCGGCGGTCCGGCGGTGCCACGACACCCTGTCCATGGCCGCCCGCTCCTTCACGATCTCGACGGTTGGCGTCGTCCCGGGCATCCTGCGACTCGCCGCCGAGCCGCTCCAGGTCAACCTGGCGGTCTCGCTTCACGCAGCTAACGACGAGCTTCGCTCGAGCCTCGTGCCCTTGAACCGCCGCTACCCGCTCGCAAAGGTCATGGCCGCCTGCTCCGGCTACACCGCCAAGACGAGCCGGCGCATCTCTTTCGAATGGGCGCTCATAAGCGGGGTGAACGACCGGGACGCGGACGCCACGGCGCTGGCGGAGCTGCTCGCACCTCTCGGCGGGCTTGCCCACGTGAACCTGATCCCTCTAAACCCGACGCCGGGCTACTCGGTGCTCGGGAGCCCGCCGAGCGTCGTGGAAGCCTTCTCCCGATCACTTGGCGCCGCCGGCGTCAACGCCACAATCCGGGCGACTCGAGGCCGCCAGATCGGGGGGGCCTGCGGCCAGCTGGCGGGGGCCGCTGCCAAGGTGGCGGAACACCGCAGGCCGGCCTAGCCTTCGTCTCTGATGGGCAGGACCTTTTCGGGCATCGAGGAGCTTCGGGCCTGTGCCGGCGAGCACCTCGGCTACAGCGACTGGCACGAGGTTTCCCAGGCCCAAGTGGACCTCTTTGCCGAGGCGACGGGCGTCCACCAGTGGATCCACGTCGACCCCGAGCGGGCCCGCAGGGAGAGCCCCTTCGGCGGCCCCGTCGCCCACGGCTACCTCACCTTGTCCCTCGCGCCCGTGCTGCTGGCGCAGGTCATCTCCGTCGGTGGCGTCTCGATGGGCGTCAACTACGGCTGCAACAAGGTCCGCTTCCCCGCACCCGTCCCGGTCGGATCGAAGATCCGTCTCGGGGCGACCCTTTCCTCCGTCGAGGAGATCGCCGGCGGCGCCCAGGTCGTAATGGGTCTCGTGTTCGAAGTGGACGGCCAGGACAAGCCGTCCTGCGTGGCGGAGGCCGTCTACCGCTACTACGCCTGACGAGACGATCGGGGCGACCAGGAAGACCGTGACCGCCAGGTACCAGCGGGCAGGTACCGTTCCACCCGTGGACACGAACGACAAGGCACCCGCCGAGCGGGCAGCGGGGAGGGAGCGGGCGAGGCGTCCGATCTCGAGAACGGCGCCCAGCTCGAAGCAGCCGGTCACCATGCTGAACGACCGCGTGCTCGTGAACGTGCCCCAGTCCGAGGGAGAGCGCCGGTCGCGCTCGGGCATCCTCATCCCGGCGACGGCCCAGGTGTCCAAGCGGCTCAGCTGGGCCGAGGTTGCCGCCGTCGGCCCGCACGTGCGCACCATCCGTCAGGGCGACACGATCCTCTTCAACTCCGAGGAGTGCTTCGAGGTCGAGGTGCAAGGAGAGGACTTCCTCATCCTTCGCGAGCGGGACGTCCATGCCGTCGCCTCCGAGCGGATCGACGGCGGCACCGGTCTTTACCTGTGAGCGACGCGGGCGGCCGTTGCCGAGATCGGGTCGACGCAACCGGGAGGGGCGGCGCCTTCGGAACGGGGAGCTCGCGGTGCTCCTGGCGCCGCCTCGGGGCGTGAGGATCCGTCCTTTCCCTTGCTGCGAGGACTTTCTCGAGCGGGCGGAGGGGCAGAAGGTGCTGCCGGTGGCGGTCGAGCTCGTCGCCGACAGCCTCACCCCGGTTGGGGCCTTCAGGGCGGCCGTCGGCGACAACGAGGGCTTCCTCCTCGAGAGCGTCGAGCACGGGGAGCGCTGGAGCCGGTTCTCCTTTCTCGGGCGGCGCCCGCTCGCCACACTGGCCTGCCTATCGGGACAGGTCGCGATCCTCGACGGCGCCCTCCCCGCCGTGGTGCCGCTCGACGGAGGGATCCTCGCCGCCGTCGAGGGACTGCTCGCCGAGCTCGCCTCGCCTCGCGCACCAGAGCTGCCGCCGCTCAACGGCGGCCTCGTCGGGTACTTCGGCTACGACGTCGTCCGGGAGATCGAGCGCCTCGGGCCCCCGGCGATCGACGACCGCGGGCTGCCCGACGCCGTCGTGTCGGTCATCGGAGAGCTGGCGGCCTTTGACCACTGGCGCCAGCGGGTGACCCTCGTCGACAACGTGGTCGTCCCGAGGACGCCTTCCGGCTCGCTCGATAAGAGGGCGGCGACGGCGGCTTACGAGGCCTCGCTCGGGCGCCTCGGCGAGCTCGCCGGCGACCTCGGCCGCCGCCGCGACGAAGCGCCCGTGGCACCACCTGACGCCTCGGCGGCGCTCGCCGAGCACGAGGTGCGCCGCTGCGTCTCCTCGGAACAGTTCCGCGCCGCCGTCGAGGCGGCAAAGGAGCACATCTCCGCCGGGGATGCCTTCCAGGTGGTGCTGTCCCAGCGCTTCGACCTCGACCTCGGCTGTGACCCCTTTGACGTGTACCGGATGCTGCGCCAGGTGAACCCGAGCCCGTACATGTTCTTCCTCCGCCAGGGCGGCGTCGCCGTCGTCGGGGCCTCGCCCGAGCCGCTCGTGCAGTTGCTCGACGGAAGGGTGGTCTCCCGCCCCATCGCCGGGACGCGGCGGCGTGGCTCGACCGATGCCGAGGACCGGCTGCGCGAGGCCGAGCTCGTAGAGCACCCCAAGGAGGTGGCCGAGCACGTCATGCTCGTCGACCTCGCCCGCAACGACGTGGGGCGTGTCGTCGAGTACGGCACCGAGCAGGTGGACGAGCTGATGGTGGTGGAGCGCTACAGCCACGTCATGCACCTGACCTCGCAGGTCTCTGGCAAGCTCCGCGCGGGGCGAGGACCGATCGACGTCCTTCGGGCCACCATGCCCGCCGGCACCGTGTCGGGCGCGCCCAAGGTGCGAGCGATGGAGATAATCGACGACCTCGAGACGACGAGGCGCGGCCCGTATGCCGGGGTGGTCGGCTATGTGGACTTCTCGGGCAACCTGGACACGGCGATCGCCATCCGCACGCTCGTCGTCGGTCCCGACGGGCGTGCCTCGGTCCAGGCAGGAGCGGGCATCGTCGCCGACTCAGACCCGGCGGCAGAAGACCGCGAGTGCGCCGACAAGGCGGCCGCAGTGCTGGCGGCGGTGGCGGCGGCACGCCAGCTGTGCTGAGCGCCGTGGAGACCTACCGTGCGATCGGCGAGGGCTGCGTGTACCGCCTCGTCGTCAGGGACGGGCTCACCGTCGCCGGGCCCGACGCCGCCACCTGGCTGCAGGGCCAGGTGAGCCAGGACCTCGACCCACTCGAGGTGGGCGGCTCCAGACAGACTCTTGTGCTCTCGCCGCAGGGGAAGCTGGAGGCGTCCGGCCGGTTGTGGAGGACCGGGGACGAGGAGTACCTCTTCGAGGTGGAGTCGGGCTACGGCGAGCGGCTCTCCGAGCGGCTGCATCGCTTCCGTCTCCGCGTGAAGGTGGAGCTGTCGCGGCGGGCCCTCTCGGTCCTCGAGGTCCGCGGCCCGAAGGCCGAAGACGTGGCCCTGCCGGGCGACGCCCCGGTCACCTGGCCGGGGCTTTCCGGCTTCGACCGTCTCGTCGACGACGAAAGCGCCGGGCCAACCGGCGCGGCGGGTGGATCCGCTACGGCGGTCGAGCGCGGTGACGAGGGGGCTTTCGAAGCGGCCCGCATCGAGGCGGGAATGCCCCGTCTCGGACGCGAGCTCGACGAGGCCACGATCCCCCAGGAGGCGGGCGAGGCCTTCACAGCCAGGACCGTGAGCTTCACAAAGGGGTGCTACACCGGCCAGGAGCTCGTCGCCCGCCTGGATGCACGGGGGTCGAACACGCCCCGGCGGCTGCGCGGCGTGGTTCTCTCCGGCGCCGCCGCTCGAGGCGATCGCCTCTACGTCGACGGCGCCGCCGTAGGGGAGTTGACGAGCGTGGCGTACTCACCGGGTTGGGGTCGCCCGGTGGGCCTCGCCTACGCGAAGCGATCGGTCCTGCCGCCGTGCGCGGCCAGCGTCGGGGCCGCCGGGGTGGCCGGAGCCGAGATCCGGTCCCTTCCCCTCGGCCGGGGCTAGAACAGCAGCGATGGCAGCGGTCCTCCTCGCGCTTGCAGCGGCGCTGTGCAATTCGCTCTCCACCATCTTCCAGCGGATCGGGGTCGAGAGCGCCCCTGCCGACGCCGAGCTTCGCTGGAAGCTGATCGCCTACGTGCTGCACCGCCCTATCTGGTTCCTCGGCTTCGTGTCGATGATCGGCGCTTTCATCTTCCAAGCGGCCGCGCTCTCCGAGGGCGGGCTCACTCTGGTGCAGCCGCTTCTTGTCTGCGAGCTCGTCTTCCTCGTCATCATCCTGCGGGTGTGGTTCGGACACCCGCTCGGATGGCGGGAGGCCGTCGGCGTAGCGCTCGCCGTAGCCGGCCTCGCCACCTTTCTCGCAGTGAGCGACCAGGGAGGCGGCAACGCCATCCCGTCGCCGGCGGACTGGATCGCCGTGGTGGTGGCCTGCGCCGGGGTGATCGGTGCTGCCGTCGGCCTCACTCGCTTCGGATCACGCCCGTGGCGCTCGGCCTGGTTCGGCGTGGGTGCCGCCGTCTCCTTCGCCCTCGGGGCGGCCTTCATGAAGTCGACGACGACGATCCTCCAGCGCGACGGCATAGTCCATCTCTTCTTCCACTTCGAGCCCTATGCCATCGCCGCCGCCGGCCTGTCGGGGCTCTTTCTCACCCAGAACGCCTTCCACGCCGGGCCTATCACGGCCTCCCAGGCCGCGATAGTCATCGTCGACCCGATCGTGAGCATCGCCATCGGCGTGAGCATCTTCGGCGACAACCTGCGGGGCTCGTTCGGCGCCCTCGCCTTCGACGCGGTGGCTCTGCTCGGGATGTCGCTCGGGCTCTTCCTCCTTTGCCACTCGCCCCTCATCGTGAACACCAGGGCCGAAGACCGCCTGTCGCGCCAGCGACCGCCCGGCATGGGCGCCCGGCCGCTCCACCGCAGCAACTGAGACGCTCCCGCGGTTGCACGGTTCTCAAGGGTTCGGGCAAAGCGGCCTGGTGTCGTCAGGAGACCCACCTTTCGGGCGGGCGCGCCGAAGTAGTGTCGGGCGATGACGAGCTACCTCGACGCCATCGCCGCCTTCCACCGGCGGCGGCTCGAGTCCGACCGCCGCGACCCCGAGGCGCTCGCCGCAGCCGCTCGTAGCGTCGCCGACCCGCCGCGTAGCTTCACGGCGGCGATCCTCGCCGCCCGCGCAGCCCGAGCCCCGGCGCTCGTCGCCGAGATCAAGCGGCGCTCGCCCTCGAGGGGAGACCTCGCCCCCGGTCTCGACGCCGGCCGCCTGGCCGGCGACTACGCCGAAGGCGGGGCGAGCTGCCTGTCGGTGCTGACCGAGGCCGAGCACTTCGCAGGCTCGCCCGACGACCTCGCCCAGGCGAGGTCGGCGACGGCGCTTCCGGTGCTGCGAAAGGACTTCACACTCTCGCCCCGGGACGTCTTTGACGCCAGGATCATGGGCGCCGATGCCGTGCTGCTCATCGTCGCCCTGCTCGACGAGGCCGAGCTCCTCGAGTGCCTCCGGGCGGCGACGGAGCTCAACATGGCGCCGCTCGTCGAGGTGCACGACGAAGGCGAGGCAGCTCGCGCCCTCGACGCCGGCGCCGATCTGATCGGCGTCAACCAGCGCGACCTGCGCAGCTTCGAGGTTGACCCTGACCGGGCCCTTGCCCTTCGTAGCGCCCTCGGCACCGATCTCCTCACGGTCGCCGAGTCGGGCATCGCCTCGGGGGGTGACGTCGCTCGTCTCTGGGCCGCCGGCTACGACGCCGTGCTCGTGGGGGAGGCTCTCCTCACAAGCGGCGACCCGGCGGGCGCCGTGCGGGCGCTGCTCGGCGCTGCGCACACGCCACCGGCGCTGCTCGGCGGTGCGCACACGGCCGGGGCACAGGTTGCAGACGGCCCTGGCACCTTGCGAGAGGACCGGCCTGAGGCGTGTTCGTAAAGATCTGCGGGGTCACGAGCGAGGAGGACGCCCTCCTCGCCGTCGCAATGGGAGCCGACGCCGTCGGCTTCGTCTTCGCACCCTCCCCGCGCCAGATGGCCCCCTCGGCGGTGCAGGCCATCGCCCGCCGCCTCCCGCCCGAGGTGCTCACCGTCGGAGTCTTCCGCGACGAGCTGGCGCGACAGGTAGTCGAGACGGTCAACCGCACCGGTCTTCGCGCCGCCCAGCTGCACGGGAACGAGAGTCGCGAGGACTGCGGCTACGTCTCGACGCGGGTGCCCGTCTGCATAAAGGCCTTCTCTGCCGGTGACCGCCGCCTCGAGCGCGCCGGCGAGTACGGCGCCGGCATCGTCATGGTGGATGCCCCGTCACCCGGTTCGGGCCAGGTCTTCGACTGGCGGCTCGCCGAAGGGACGCCGAAGGGGCGCCGCCTCCTGCTCGCCGGTGGCCTCGACCCGGGGAACGTGGCGGCGGCCATCCAGGCCGTGCACCCTTGGGGAGTCGACGTGTCGAGCGGGGTCGAGTCCTCGCCCGGGAAGAAGGACGCCAGCCTGATGCGTGCCTTCGTGCAGGCTGCCCGCGCGGCGGAGCCCGAGCCCTACGACGCCGAGGACGGCTTGGCGCCCTACGACTGGGACGACGAGCCATGAGGGCGGCCGGCGAGCTGATGCGCGAGCCCGCGGAGGGGGGCCGCTTCGGCGACTACGGCGGCCGCTTCGTCCCCGAGTCGCTCGTCCCCGCGTGCGAGGCGCTCGAGAAGGCCTTCCACTCAGCCTGGAGCGACCCGTCCTTTCGATCGGAGCTCGACGGGCTGCTCCGCTCCTACGGCGGGCGCCCGACGCCGGTGACCGAGTGCCGGCGCCTGTCGGAGCGGCTCGGCGTGCGGCTGCTCTTGAAGCGGGAGGACCTGAACCACACCGGCTCGCACAAGCTGAACAACGTTCTCGGCCAGGCGCTCCTGGCGAGGCGGATGGGCAAGTCCCGTCTCGTCGCCGAGACCGGGGCGGGCCAGCACGGCGTCGCCACGGCGACTGCTGCGGCTCGGTTCGGGATGGCCTGTCGCGTCTACATGGGTGCGGTTGATGTCGAGCGCCAGGAGCTGAACGTCTTCCGCATGCATCTCTTGGGAGCAGAGGTGACCCCTGTCGGGTCGGGAAGCCGGACGCTCAAGGACGCCATCAACGAGGCGATGCGCGACTGGGTGGGCACCACCGAGACGACCCACTACTGCCTCGGGTCGGTGATGGGACCGCACCCCTACCCCTACATCGTGCGCGAGCTGCAGCGGGTCGTAGGCGAGGAGGCCCACGCCCAGTGCCGGGACGTGCTCGGGGGAGCCGACCCGGACGTCGTCGTCGCCTGCGTGGGGGGCGGCTCGAATGCGGCCGGCACCTTCGCCGGCTTCGTCGACACCGGGGCTCGCCTCGTCGGTGTCGAGGCCGCAGGCGGCGCAGCCATGGGTCGCGGGGTGCCGGGAGTGGTCCACGGGATGCGGTCGCGCTTCCTCCAGGACGAGGAGGGCCAGATTCTCGAGGCCAGCTCGATCTCAGCTGGTCTCGACTACCCCGGAGTCGGGCCCGAGCACGCTTTCCTTTCGGAGATCGGGCGGGCGCAGTACCACGCCGTCGGCGACGCCGAGGTGCTGGCCGCCTTCCGCCTCCTTGCCGAGACCGAAGGCATCGTCGCCGCTCTCGAGCCCTGCCACGGGCTCGCCTGGGTGCTCGCCGAGGCGGGCAGGTCGATCCCGACGGGCTCCGCCGTGCTGCTCACGATGTCGGGACGGGGGGACAAGGACGTGGCCCTCGTGATGGACCGCCTGGGCGGCGGCGCCACCCTGCCGGAGGCGACAGGTGAGCACCCGGACGCCGCGGGACGGGCTCTTTGACGGACCGGACCGGACGGCTCGAAGGGGCGCTTCGGACCCGTCGCGCCGCTGGGCGAAAGCTCCTGGTTCCCTACCTCACCGGTGGGCTCGGGCACGACTGGCTCCAGACTCTCGAGGCGGTCGCCGCCGCCGGAGCCGACGCCGTCGAAGTCGGCCTTCCCTTCAGCGACCCGATGATCGACGGGCCGGTGATCCAGCGGGCGTCGGTCGAGGCACTGGCTGGCGGGGCGACCCCCGAGGGCATCGTCTCGGCCATCAAGAGGGCCGACGTGGGCGTCCCGATCGCCGTCATGACCTACTTCAACCTGATCGCCCGGGCGGGCGAACACCGGATGGCGAGCCTGCTCGCCTCCTCGGGCGTATCGGGTGCCATCGTGCCGGACCTTCCCCTCGAAGAGATCGGACCTTGGGCCGACGCTGCCGACGCCGCTGGTGTCGAGACGGTCCTGCTGGCAGCTCCCACCACGGGGACCGAACGGCTGAGGAGGATCTGCGCGAGAGCGAGGGGCTTTCTCTACGCGGTCGGGCTCATGGGCGTGACGGGCGAGCGAAGCGCTCTGGCGGCGAGCGCCGCGGAGCTGGCGGCGCGGTGCAAGGAGGCGACGGACCTGCCGGTGCTCGTCGGGGTCGGCATCTCGACCCCGGCCCAGGCAAGAGAGATCTGCG